>JALTMC010000533.1 GCA_027005175.1 Myxococcales bacterium | reverse complement strand
CAGTGTTCGCGATGTAGAGCACGCAAGCTTACGGCTTCTTTGGTATATCTGCCTGGCCACTGTCATTATGTACCCCATCCTCTATTGGTTTGGTGGTGAACGGATGCTTCCACAAGAAGAGGAAGAAGCGGAAGCCAAACCAAGCTGGCAGAACTCTCGACAAGTCCGGCTGGCCTTTCTACAACAGTTCTACCACATCGAATACCGAAGCTGGGTGATTGCAGCTTTGACCTACCGAATCCACCCGGTTCGCAGTCGAATGATGAGCGCACGTTATGTTCTTCCCTCTCTGCAACTTGGTCTTTTTCAGTGGTTACGTGAGCGCGTCAAAAATATAGAAGAGGCCATACAGCGAACACTCAACTCGATCACAAGAGCCCTTTATGTTCACCTGCTCTTCTTTATTCCTCTCACTCCTCTGGTGTTACTCGCTGTCTCTTTTAACACACGCGAACAGGCCGTTACGGTATTACTTCAGACAGGATACATGCTACTTTGTGCCGTGCTTCCTGTGCTCGCTTTGGTGATTATCGATGAGATCAACCATCGATGGTTTAAGAAAACCATCGATGATTACAAGATGACACCCAAGCGGTTGTTTGCCTGGCTCAGTGCGCTCACAGCTCCCGCTGTTTTGCTCCTGCTTGTCTTGTTTGATGTGTCAACTTGGCCTCAGTTTTTCGTCATATCGGGTATCGCCTACCTCTGTTTTTTTCCTTGGCTTGCGTTTGCCTCCTGGCGCCACCTCCTGAACTACCGGGCACGCCAAGAAAATGAAGAGATGAGTCCCTCAAAAATAGAACGCTCCTCTCGATTGGGTCACTGGATCGAATTACTCCGCCGCAAAGAGAATGATGCACTCAGCCACGTCTACCAAAAGGTCCATGTTTGGGGCCGCACGGATACTTACACTCGCCATCATATGTGTGAAGGTCTTGTCGAGTTGATCACCAGTACACAACACTCTTTATCAACAGAGCGCTGGTTTACAGAAGAGGCTCGCGAGCTAGAACGTGTAACCCATCTATGGCTAGGGGAAGGACATGTTGTCGATCCAGAGGATATGACAAAGCCTGCCGAAGTCCTCGCATTCTTATTCAAAGACGCGATCGATGTGCTGGGTTCGATTCTCTACGATCAAGTCATTCCAGAACGTCGAGAGATGCTCGCTCCCCATAAAACCCCCAACTTTTCTTTCGTGCTGCGTGTACTTAATCGACTCTTGCGCTTATCGCGCCCTCCCTTAGAACCCCCCGACGAGATCGGTACACCACCTCCAGTTCTGGCAGAACTCAAAACAACACTCCAGGATCTGGAGGAGTTAATTGTCTATCTCATCAAACAAAACTTGAGCAGTGCCCCCATCATTGATGTCGCGCGTTACAGTGAGCATCAGGACGACTTGCTGCGGATCTTGCAGCTGTTAAATCCTCATGCATACCAAGAGTTAAATCAAGCCTACTCTTCGACGGGGTGGATCGCGCCATCCTTTGTGCAAGAGTCAAGCAGCTCGCTCGTATCATCAACGTGGGAACGAATGGAAGCTTTACTTCGTTTGCCTACGCCACTCGCTCACTTCTACCAAGAGATCCATCATACCCGTCAGGAGATAGAGCAACTCGTATTGGCGAAGGAGGAGATCTATGATGCTCCTGTCCAATTGTATCGTACACAGGAACATCACATCTTACGAGAGTACCGGAAAAATTGGGGGGTTGAGCACGAACTATCCCAGCACCGCCAGTATATGTGGGAAAATCAGAGATACCTGTACCAAGAGCTGCTGGGTTATCTGCTCGCGGGTCTCAAAACCAACCTCCCTTTCCAGATGGAATATGCAGAGTGGCTCAATCTTCGCTGGCATTCTCCAGAAGCCCGCGCGCTCACATACCAGTGGCTTACGGAACAATCTCTCGACACTCCCAACGTTGCGTTTTGGGCCGATCTGTACATCCAAGCCTATGACCAGCCCCTCAGCCACGCCTTAAGTCGGCAGATGGTGGAGTTCTCAACCCAAGACAAGTGCTTAGAACGTCTGGAAACCATTTTGATGCAGCTTGAACCGTCACTGTCTGAAGAAGCCAAACTCCGTTGGTATCAGGATATACAGATTCCCGGCTCAGGGCACAATCCCGTTGAAGTTGCCATTCAAGTCAAATTTGAGGGTGCCAATCCACGGATTAATTTTGTGGAAGGCACCGCTCATCAACACAAAAGTGCCCCTTTGTTAAGAAGTGGCTCGCTCCAATGGACAGGCTCAAAGCCCCGTGAATTCCAACGCCTGGAAATATGGATCGCACGATGGCTTCTTGACCTACTGTGGCAAGCTTCTCGTTCTTGGGAGTTATGGGTCCCTGAAAACGAACATAGGAACCTCTTGCGATACCGCCAAAAGAACCTCTTCGAACTCGAACAATTATTACAACAATTGGGGCAGCTACTGCCCATGTCTTCGCGTGAAGAGCAGGAGACTATCGATTACCGATTCCAACGGATAAGCCGAAGGCTTGCGCTCCTTCACCGCAATATCAACAAACCTGCGGACGAAACCCCCCTAGAGACAAGTCTGCCATATCAGTCTATCATTCAAACCATCCAAAGCAAGTTACAAGAGATGCAAATCCTGGGCGAGATGAGGATGGCGCAGCTGGTCTACGCAGGCCTGCTTCCCCAATGCTCTTTCCAATATCTCTCGGATGTCATCTTTGCTGAAGGTGAGACCCTTCTCCGCTACCAATATGGAAATGGAAACCACGGCACCATCAAACCCATGTCCTACAACCCCCTTCCCCCAGAGGACCATACCCACGCCCCCTGGATTCACAACAATACGGCCGAGAACATGAAACATTCAGAACACGAACCTGAACATTTGAGCCCAACGGAATACTCATAAATCATCAGGAAAAGAGCCCCATTCTCCTCCTCATTTATTGGAAAATTCACGCTTCAAAGCCAGAGCTGATGCTATCGAAAACACCGCTGGCAAGCTCCTTCTGACGCACAACTGTCACCTGATTTTTCCCCTGTTTTTTACTATGTTTCAAAGCTTGCTTGGTAAATGCTAGAATATCCTCTAATGAGGATACACCTGGAGGAAGAATGGCAGCAGCCAAGCTGAGTGTCACATGAACAGGTTGACCTTGAATCAGCACGGGCTCAGTACAAGTAAGCTCTCGACATCGCTCCGCAACCGAAGTAAGAGCAGACAAACTCACTTTTGGTAACACAGCAAGGAATTCATCTCCACCGATCCGACTCAGAGAGTCTGTACTTCGAAAAACACTTTTTAACCTTTGAGAAACCTCCTGAAGCATAAGATCTCCCCCAGCATGTCCATACACCTCATTGATCCTTTTGAAATCGTCAAAGTCCGCAAAAATGACACCTAACGGTGAAGAGGTACCATCGAGTTGAAGCTTCTCCAAACGCTGAAATAAACCTCGACGATTCAAAAGCTCTGTCAATGTATCCAGGGTTGCTAATTGCTCAAGCTCAGCGTTAGCCTCACGCAGACGCTCATTTAACTCTCGATTCTCTTCCTCTGCTTTTTTTCTCTCCAAGATCTCTGAAAAAAGAAGTTCATTGAGTTTATTAAGCTCTTCCATTTGAATTTCACGCTCTGCGACCAATGTTGCAGAGCGTACATTCGCATAAGAAAGTGAGTGATTCAGCTTCCTTATTTCTTCTTCTTTCAGTTCAACAACAGCCATCCACTCCGCTGCCAGAGAATTGGCGCGAGCTAACTCCATATTCATTCTTGCAAGAGATTGATTCCTCTCCTCCAATATCGATTGACGCTCCTCCCAATCGCTTTGTTCCTCGCTCAAACAATGAATCTTCTTCTCAAGCTCCTCAACCCATTCGGAGAGCTGGCTACGTGTGTTCTCAGCCTTTTGCAAGATCTCCTGAAAGCTCATAGTGCGTTCCTGCAACATCACTTCCCTTCTTCTCCAACTTTTGTCATGTAGATTAATGGACTTCACAGCCAGCCTCCCTTTCTATTTAAGCTTAAAAAGTAACGACTTTCCCATTGTCTTTAATCTGAGATACAACGGTAGCCAGCCCAACCAGCTCAACGCCGGGTTCCACAGAACCCTCTACATCGAAAGAACAATAGTATTCAGCACATGGTGCACACAAAAGAAGAGTTCCGCCCAACAAGACAAATTGTTCGAGATAGTCCTCCAATGGTTCAAATCCTAGCACTTTAACACCTGTCGTAGAGCCACGCATAGCCCAAACCGCCCCATCCATCGTGAGAAAAAGAGTAACCTTCTGACCCATTGCAAGTGCAGTACACCCCCAAGACAAAGCCAGGGTTGCACGTGTTCCACGATCTTGTTTTCCCGTTGTCAATACAATCATGAGATCTGATTTACTCATACCTTTCCCTTCTCCTGTTTATGATAATGCAGTGAACGCCTTCTTCCTGCACACCCGAAGTTTTCTCAGCATTTCTCGCAAGAAATCCATCAATCACCCAAGCCAGCTAGCTGAATCGTTGCTGTAAAAAAATTTTGCTCCTGAAGCAATTCTAAGAGTATGCCTTTCGTCGTTTCACACCAAGCCCGAACATCGCTTCCGAAAGCGAGGTCATTCGATGTCACCCGTAATATCGTACCAGGAGGATACCTCCGCGCAGCTTTCGCGATTTCAATAATTGGACGAGGGCACTTCATTCCAATACAGCAAAGTTCAATAGGTACAGACATTATTTTTGTCCTCACTTTTTCGTAAAAGACCAAAAAGAAGAATGCTCCTGCCTCGGAACAGGAGCCACCCCTCTCACCATGATAGTCACGGGAATAGCAAGAGGCATACCAACTCAGCAAAAGAACGAAATTAGCCGTCTGAATCGAAGCTAGCAAGGTTGGCAGTCTATAACATCACAGGGGTATTTTCTGAGATAGGTGGGATGCAAGTGACCCACCGAGTGTAACCTGGAATACTGACCGGAACGAATACCTCAGGGAAAAAACCAGATCTGCTCACAAACGCGATTTGTAATGTTCAAGTGATTAAATCGTTATTCCTAAAAAAGAAAGAACTCGAAATCAGAAAGGACAGCTCCATACAACAAAAGACCCAGGAAAAACTCGAAACCGACAGAAAAGGAAAAGAACGTACTCATGCATAAAACAAGAATATTTCACACATACATCTACCCACGGCACACTATCTGCAGGAGAGAGGAGGCAGAAAGAAAAGTCACTACCAATCAAGGTAGGTCAAAGACAAGCAGGAGATATCCATGTTTCAATTCTCATGGAAATGGACGTTGTTGGGATGGCTAGGCTGGCTTCCTTGCGCTTGGGGCTATCAGCTTCGCAGTGTCGATGAAGGAAACTATGTGAAATGGCACAAAAAAGAGGTAAAGTATCGCATTCATGAAGCGATGAGCCAAGATACAAACAAGCAACAAACAATTATGGTTTTAAAAAAGAGCTTCGCTGCATGGCAAAAAGCATTGGGTGAAGAGGTACGCTTAACATTTGATGGCTACTCCCAAAACTCAAAGGCTGGCTATGATAACCAAAACCCGAATCGCAATGAAAATCTAATCTTTTGGGAAGAGAAGAAATGGCCTCATAACCCCAGGACCATCGCTTTAACATTTGTTACATATCGACAAAAAAGCGGCATCATTGTTGATGCGGACATTGTCTTTAACGGCGAATTGTACCGCTGGATGAACAAGGTCCAAAATAGCTCAAGCCCAAACTACCGATTGCACTCAAACCACCAGGATTCAAATGACTCAAACCACCAAGATTCAAATGACTCAAACCACCAAGATTCAAATGACTCAAACCACCAGGATTCAGAGAGTCGATACCTACCAGAGATCGATCTTGCAAATACAGCAACACATGAAATCGGTCACTTCCTAGGACTCGCTCATTCCCAAAACATGAGCGCCACAATGTATGCATCTCAACCTGCTGGAGAAACGAGTAAGCGGAGCCTCCACTTGGACGATTACAATGCCATCCTAGCACTCTATGCTGCTACAAAGCAGAAAACTCAACAAAGGACTCTCCCTCCTCTACCGCCTCCCCCTCCAAGCTGGTCCTGCCAAATTCACGATGCCCCACAAAAATTCTCACTCCAACAACTTGCAGAAATACTTCTTCTGATACTCCTAGCCTCTCTCTTTCGCAAGATTCGCCGTAAAGCATAGCAGGTTGTGCCTAACCAATGTAGATAAAGTAAGATGCCGAGATGGAAGAAAAAGAAAGAAAAGAAGAGAAAGAAGAGCTGAGTTCAAGCGACCAGTAGACTTAAAAAGTAAAAAGCAACACTTGAAGAAAGAAAAGAGATAAGCTACTCTCCAGAGACAAGTCCAGAGACAAACAAACGGAAGAAACAACCAGAGAAGAATGAGCAGATGAATTCAAAAACGGCACTCCCAACTTCAAAAAAACAACCGGCCACAGAGGAAGTACAAATTCTGCAAGGAGCATGGGGTAAGCTTTCATCGCGCCCCACTTTGCTTTGCCTAAGTGGAGTCCAAGCAGGCTTACTATTGCCTATCGATATCATAAGCCTACCTTTTATCATCGGTCGGGATGAAGAACAATGCAAGCTATTTATCGATAGCCCAGAGATCTCTCGCCAGCACGCACATATAGAGCAACGCTCGGACCAACAGTTGTACATTGTAGATAGAAACAGTACAAACGGTGTCTTCGTCAATAATGATAGAGTGGAATCCTATGCCCTGCAACCCAACGACAAAATTCGCTTTGGACCACACAGTATATGGAAGTTCTTCTACCAAGACGCTGAAGAGTTTCAGTACTACCAACAAATGTACTCAAATGCGAGCGAAGACTATCTAACAGGAGCCCTCAATCGTCGCAATTTTGATCGAATCGTTGCCCGAGAGATAGCCTTTGCACTTCGTCATCAGCGACGTATCACCATCGCACTCTGTGACATCGACCACTTTAAACGCATCAACGACACCTACGGCCACGCTGCCGGAGACCAGATTTTAAAAGAGTTTGTACAACGAATTAAAGGACAACTGCGACAAGAAGATCTCCTCTCTCGCTATGGCGGAGAGGAGTTTTCACTCATGCTACGAGAAATCACATCAAAACAAAGTATTGTCCTCTTGGAAAGACTCCGACTTACCATTGCCAACAAGCCATTTCAAACAGAGGAAGGCCCTGTCTCTGTCACCGTATCCATTGGTACGATTACCTATCACCCCAAAGACTTGGAAAAACAAACCCCTCATACAATGCTTCAGCATGCGGATAAAATGCTCTATACTTCCAAAGAAGAAGGGCGCAATCGCGTGACCTATACCACCAGTTCCTAATCCACCCTTTCTGATTCGAGCAAGAGTAGCAACTCAGAACAGTGTGACCCTCCGCAACTGCTTCCCGGGGACCTCCACCCCTTCTGATTCAAGCAGGGGAACCAACCCAGAATAGTAGGAGCCCGTGCTAGCCACCAAACAAGCACAAAGTTTTGATGTGCCAGATGAATCAAGGGATATCGCATGATTTCGTTTCACTCAAGATGAAGCACCTAAAAAAGCAATCTTCTAAGTCCCCCGGTATCACCGGAAAATGGAATCTTGATTTTAGCCATCCGTCGTGATCGCTCTAGGGCTAGCATCAAGTCTGATTCGCTTTTTTTCTTGATTCGAGCGGAAGTCGAATCTGAAAAGTAGCTCCCTGTTTGTCAGAACTCAGTAGAGAGATCTGACCTTCATGCTCACGAATGATCTCCTTAACAATATAGAGACCAAGACCTGTCCCAAGCCCCGGAGCCTTGGTTGTAAAAAATGGATCAAATACTTTCTCTTGAAGATGAAGAGGGATACCACCACCATCATCCTGGATCTCAATTCGTATTTCCTGACCTTCCTGAAACGTACGCAACCAGATGTTTTTTGGAGTTGGTATTGCAGCTTTCGCATTACCTAAAAGGTTAAGCAAGACACTTTGCATCTTTGTTGTGTCCATTCGAAGCAGAGGAAGCTCGGAACCCAACTCTAGAATCAACTCGGTCTGCCCTATCGGTGCGAGCATCTCATAAAACTTGATGCTCTGATGCACCAACTCATTGATGTCGTAACGTTGCTTCCTCTCTGTGGGAGTTTGACGTGAGAAATTAAGGAGATCTTGTACGATCTTCCGACAACGAAGAGCAGCTTTTTCAATGTCTTTAAGCGAAGGATAAGAGTCATCCCCTGGCGTAGCATCCATCAACAAAAGCTGCGTTTGGGCTAATATGCCTGCCAGTGGGTTATTAATCTCATGTGCAACTCGACCCGCAAGCAGACCAATACTGCTCAACTTTTCAGACTGTATGAGCTTTTGCCGTATCTCATACTCTTCCGTAATATCGTGATAAGTGTGGACGGCCTTGGGGGGATCCTTTGATAACAGAAAAGAACGCATCTGATAGGTCGTACTGTCTTCCGCATGACAGACCTCTACTGCCTTACTCTCTTTTTGAGCTATCGTATCCTCCAAAGGGCAACCGAGGCAAGGGGCGTCTCTACTCATCAACATTTGATAACATTTGCGGCCTACAAGCTGACGTATATTGTGACCAACTGTTCTCGCCAACGCAAGATTCGCCCGTAAGATATTATAACTTGGATCCAGCAGCAGTACAGGCTCATCGATGGCATCAAACGTGCTTTCCCACTCTCGTTTCGCCACCTCCAGCTGTGTGGTCCTAATTTGGACCTGCTTTTCCAGTGAAGAGCGTACCTCTTGAAGCTCTTCTTCGGCAGCCTCCAGCTTTACTCTGAGTTCCTCGTTTACCATGCTCTCTTTTTTCATCGTTTCTCACGCAAACTTTCAACATGGAAGCTTTCTCCCATGTGGGTCCAAAGGATTATCGTACGCAACCCCTTTTTATTGTAATAGGAGTTCATTTGTCCTACCCGCCTCACGCTCAAGAGCGTTCCATGCCCCAGCAAGATGAAGTATCCCTCCAACTACCTAAAGATTTCTTGCGATATGCCGTCCTTTTTATTAGACTACCTCTTATCATCACTGGTATCAAAAAAACAGATATCTTTGTGTTGCATGAGCCTTTTATAATTTTTTCCAACATGGTCGAAATAAGTTTGCGGAGAGAATATGACTCTTTCAACGAATTCACGTCAAACAATCCTTGTGGTTGATGATACTCCAGAAAATATTGATATCCTCAACGATATACTGAAGGATGACTATCATGTCAAAGCAACCCTAAGCGGAGAAAAGGCTTTACAGATCGCTTCCTCCACCTCCCCTCCCGATCTGATACTGCTGGATGTCATGATGCCCAAAATGGATGGGTATGAAGTATGTCGGCACTTGAAGAGTTCACACACAACAAGCCACATCCCTGTTATCTTTGTGACAGCCAAAAGCGACATCGACGACGAGGCCAAAGGATTTGCGCTGGGAGCTGTCGATTATATAACAAAGCCCATTCATCCCTTGGCGATACAAGCTCGAGTTCGCGCCCAACTCATGTTGTCAGAGCAGAACAAGAGATTGGAGAGCCTCGTCCAGCAGCGTACCTCTGAACTCTCAAAGTCACGCTTGGAACTTATTCGCCGCTTGGGACTTGCGGCTGAATACAAAGACAATGAGACGGGTATGCACGTTATGCGAATGAGCCATTATTGCCATGAAATCGGGCTTTCGGCGGGCTTGTCCCAAGAGGAAGCAGAGACTCTCTTGCAAGTGGCACCCATGCATGACATTGGCAAGATCGGAATCCCGGACAATATTCTGCTGAAACCAGGGAAGCTCACACCGAAAGAGTGGACCGTCATGAAAAGCCATACGATCATCGGCGCCAAAATTATTGGAGAGCACACATCAAGCTTACTCAAGCAAGCTCGCATTGTGTGTTTGTCACATCACGAGAAGTGGGATGGCTCCGGATATCCTCTTGGGATCTCCGGCGAAGAGATCCCGTTCGTTGGAAGAATTGCAGCAATTGCTGATGTCTTTGATGCTTTAACAAGTGAAAGACCCTACAAAAAAGCTTGGTCTGTAGAGCAGGCTTTGGATGAAATTCAATCGTCTAAAAATAAGCACTTTGATCCCTCTTTGGTGGATGTGTTTCTTGAGTTGACGCCACGTATCCTAGAAATTAAGGATCGTTTCCCAAATAGCGGAGACTATCATGAGTCAAATATGGAAGTTCTCGCCGCAACGAACGAAGGATAACAAACCCAAGATCCTATACGTTGACGACGAGCCACACAACCTTACGGTACTCTCGGATGCTTTAAAGGATGACTACGAAGTCTTTACAGCAATATCTGCCGCAGAAGGCTGGAAGATCATCGAAAGTCAGGATATCCAACTTGTTCTCTCCGATCAAAGGATGCCCGATGTTCAAGGTGTAGAGTTTCTAGAGAGGGTGTTTCTCACATACCCCAATGTGATTCGCGTACTAATCACAGGGTTTGCCACAGCAGAAACACTGACAGAGGCGATTAATCGCGCCCAGATCGAGCACACATTCCATAAGCCGTATAGCCAAGATTCCATCAAACGTGTGTTGTCACGCTTGATGGAATCACACTCCTTACGAAACGAGAAAAGACTGTTGTTGGAGCAGCTGAAGGAAGTAAACCAGCAACTCCATGAACGCACGTCCCTGCTGGAAAAGGAAGCTGAAGAACGCAAAGAAGCTCAACGAAAATTAGCTCTCTTTGCTGAAGAGCTTGAATCTCGAGTATTGCAACGCACAAAAGAACTAAAGACACTCAACGGAATGTTGAGGGAGAGAGAGTTCGAAGCAAGCTTACTCCGCGAACTTACGAACGCGACACACGTTGCAACGTCCAGTGAAGATGCTTTTATGGCTATCTTGCAGATCTTTATTTTACGGATGGATTGGTCCATTGGATATGTATATGAGCCGATAGAAAACTCCTCGCAAACGGCACTAAAACTCAAGATGTCTTGGGCTATCAAAGACAATCTTCCTATTCGAGTTCTACGCCGTTTTCAGCATGAATTGGCGTGGAAAGCTGGAGAGGGACTGCCTGGACGTGTTTTTGCATCAGGACAACCTCTCTGTGTTGATGCTCTCTCTGAGATCGCAGATGATCCAAGAGCAACCATATGCTCCGAACTCAACCTACAAGGTGCCCTTGCTTTTCCCATTGTGGTAGAGGAGAAAGTGGTTGCGGTGATGGAGTTTTTGTCTTGTGATGGGCAGCCCTTCCTATCGGGACAACTCGATATGCTACGACAGGTAGGTATGCAGTTAAGTGTTGTGTTGCAACGCCAAAAAATAGAGGCTGAACGCCAGCAGTCACTGATGATAGCTGAGTCTGCGAACCAAGCAAAAAGCAACTTTTTAGCGAATATCAGTCACGAGATCCGCACCCCAATGAATTCAGTGCTCGGGATGAATCGACTCCTTCAGCAGACAGACCTTACACCCCAACAGGAACAATATGTTGCTCGAATTCATTCCTCCTCCAAACACCTCATGCGACTTCTCAATGATATCCTCGACTCTTCCAAAATCGATGCAGGCAAACTTGCTCTAGAACAACGAGAATTCTCTTTGCAAGAGGTGCTTTCCAATATCTCAGAGCTACTCGCAGTCAATGCCCACCAACAAGAGTTGGAGTTGGTCTTTGATATACCTTTTCTACCTTTTTACTTACTTGGCGACTCCCTTCGTCTCGAACAAGTCCTCGTGAATCTGATCAGTAATGCTATCAAATTTACAGAAGTCGGTGAAGTTGTCGTTCGCGCCGAGGTGATCGCAGAATATTCCAAGCAAGTAAAATTAAAGTTTTCTGTATGTGATTCAGGTATCGGGTTATCGGAGAATCAATGCTCCAAACTCTTTCAAATGTTTGCTCAAGTCGATAGCTCCATCTCCCGAAAGTATGGCGGAACAGGCTTAGGCCTCTCTATCTGTCGAAGTCTTGTGCGATTAATGGGCGGAGAGATTTGGGTTGAAAGTATTCCTGGAGAAGGCTCAAACTTTGTCTTTACCGTTGTGTTGGAACGAGGGGAGAAACAGATCCCCCCCCTCTCTTTACCAAGAGAGATACAGGGCCTACGTGTTCTGTTAATCGATGACAACACATCCTCTCTCCACCAAACCAAGCAATTGTTAGAGGCTCTCTCCCTTAATGTTACGGCGTTCCTCTCTCCCGTAAACGGACTTCGCAGTTTGCAGGAAAGCACACAAGCAGAACCATACGACCTGTATATGATAGACGGGGAAATGGAGGAAGTTCAAGGCGTTGATGTCTGCCGATGGATTCGGAATCATCCCATATTATACCGCTCTCCGATTCTCGTATTAGGCTCATGTGTCGATAGCAAAGCTCTCCAATCTGAACACGATGACCTGACTCAGAAAACGTTGCTTAAACCTGTATTTTTAGAAACACTGCATCAAAGCTTACTTGAGGTATTTAAGCCAGGCTCCCAAACCAGTCACGAAAAATGGAATGAGTGCTTTTCAGCCGTTGGGTGGCAAAAGGAGCAGTCTTTTGCCGAGATGACACTCTCAGGTATTGATGCCGTGGCAGGTATTGCCCAGGTGGGAGGCTGCACTGAAACCTTTCACAAGCTCCTATTCAAGCTTCGACGATACTATGCTGATGCCATTGATAAAATTGAGCTGTTTTTATCGAGAGGCGAAGATGATAAAGCGAAATCCCTGCTCTGCAACCTCACAGCTTTGGCTTGTAAGCTGGGGGCCAAGCCCTTACTCTCTTGTTTGCAGTCACTAGAAGATGCGATTCACCAAGCAGACAAAGAGCAAAAAGAGTCCCTGCTCGAAAATGCTCGTGTGTTGTTGGAAGGAGTTTTGGGCTCCATTGCAATGCTAGAAGGTGAAGAGATCAAGGCCTCTATCCACAATCTCCCCCAATTATCTCCTCTCTGGGAACTCTTGACGAACTCCTCCTCGTTCCGAGAACAATTTAAGCTTCTGCAACTTTACCTTTCCAACAACGATACCAGAGCATGTGCATGTATGAGCCAGATCCTTCTCAATTTTGAAGAGCAGCATCAATCGAAAGAGCTACAACAGATAACTCAGCTTGTACAAGGATATGATTTTGATGAGGCTCTCTTGATTGTATCTTCCATTCTTGATGAATTTGAACTTCAGACAGAGGCCCTAGTCTGTTAGCTCTCATGGTTTATGTTGTTCATTGCGAGAGACCGAGAAAGAACCGAATGCAAACTCGTAATATTGCACCCACTTGAGATAACCTGAAGCCCCGGTCTTTTCAACAACAATCCACATCTATCGCTCCCCCTCTTTTTCAAAAAACATCCACAAACGCACCACATTCTTTCCTCCACATGTTGCACCTCCATTTTTCCGCTCTTCCTCCTTGGGGGTTGAAAATGACTCGGAGAAAGATCGTAATGACTCAGTACTTTATGGAGCTATCTCTCCACTTCCCACACCTTGCGTCCGGCCTCGCACAAAAACAAACAAAAACATATTTTTCAAACAGTTACAGCACAACAAATAAAGTACAGAAGGATACCTTTGCTTTGTGACAAACAAGAAAAAAATTATGGCACACTGTTTGAAGAAGTGAGATCCCGTGAGCAGCGTCTTTCCCCGAAAACAATTAAGGAAAAAGGAGTTTTGGTATGAAGAAAATCAAATATTGGATCATAGCTTTGACGGTAGCAGCGGCGGTTTCCTCAGGGGGGTGCACTCCAGATAACCGTAGTTTCTGGAGCGGAGCATCGATTCGCATTTCGAAGAGTTCGCTACGCATTGTAGATATTGCCAAAATCCAGGTCAGTGTGACAGGCGAAGGAATAGAGGAAGTCGTCCGTCAAAACTTGACAAAGACCAATGGCCAATGGCGAGGAGTCATTAAACAAATCCCCGCAGGCTCCAAACGAAGGTTTCTAGCAGTAGCTTACGATAGTACAGGGAAGGCTTTGTTTGAGGGATCTGCTACAAATGTAGAGCTACTTCCCCAAAAAACGGCAGGCATTATGATAACGCTCCAACAAAAGACTCCCAATGATCCATTTCGTAATACTGTACCTGTGATAACGTCTCTGATCACAACTTCACTACAAGTTGCACCACAAAAGAGTATCGATTTGCAAGTCAATGCGAATGACAATGATAGTGATGATTCCATCTCCTACACCTGGACTGCTCAGTCGGGCTCCTTCGATAAAACAACAACAGCATCAACAACTTGGACTGCCCCACAAACAACAGGATCGTATCGGCTAACCATCACTGTTAGCGACAACCATGGTGCGATCGTTGTAGTAAGCTTGGATATCCGTGTGGCTTCTCAAGAATTGGCTTCTGCAGATGTGCAAGCCTCTTTCAATACATGGCCTCGTGTTTTGTCCATGTTTGCAGAACCTGGGCGTGTGAATCGTGGAGAGTCAATATCCCTCAGTGTAGACGCTACCGATCTTGATGGAGACTCTTTGCAATATGAATGGAAAGCTGAGGGACAGGGTTGCTCTGGCCGATTTCATAATGCAAAAAGTGCATACCCAACATGGGCTTCGCCAGCCAATTTACCCAAAGATACTCAATGTTTCTTGAAAGTCGCCGTACAGGATGGCAAAGGCGGCAAAAGCTACGGAACTCTTATTGTACAATTGGGTGATCCCATCAAGGTTCAGGTTGTTCCAG
>JALTMC010000532.1 GCA_027005175.1 Myxococcales bacterium | reverse complement strand
TCCGTTGTTCGTGAGGAGATGCTCTGTCTTTTGTTTTCTTCGGATGATCCTACTCTGTGATGTTTGGGTTGCTGTCTTTTGTTTTCTTCGGATGATCCTACTCTGTGATGTTTGGGTTGCTGTCTTTTGTTTTCTTCGGATGATCCTACTCTGTGATGTTTGGGTTGCTGTCTTGATGGGTATATCCCGCTTCGTTGGAGAGCTTCTCTTGCTTTGGCAGCGGGAGTGGAAGAGGAGATCTTTGGAGTCTCTGGCAAGGAGCTTGATGGTTGTGATGTTGCCCATGACGCTGTTGTTTTCGGTTGATAAGGCTTCTCTTCCTCAGCGATCCAGGACTGCTTTTCTTGCAATTTTGTAGAGACAGGTTGGGGTGTTGGGGGAGTGTCTGCCAGCACTTGTCGAAAGGCCTCCAGGTATTCATCAATCGACTGGTAGCGCCGTTGCCAGTGAGCATCCATCGCTTTTCGCAGTACACTGTCGATGGCTTTGGGCAATGCTGGATTCAGCTCGCTGGGGGGAACTGCCATCGCGACAGGCAGAGAGCCCGTGAGCATTTGATAAGAGATCACGCCAATGGAAAAGATGTCGGCGGCATTGGTTGCGGCTTCTCCCCCCATCAACTGTTCTGGTGCGATGTAGAAAAATGTACCAGCCTGACCTGTGTGTAAGTCTTTGTCTTCCGAGTTGGTGAGATGTTTGGCCAGTCCAAAGTCAAGAAGCTTAAGGGTTGGTTCTTTGCCATTGGCTTCCAGCATAATATTGGTAGGCTTGAGGTCGCGGTGTAAGATGCGTTTGGAGTGTGTATAACGCAAGATGTCAGCTAGCCCTGCCAGCAATTGATAAGTTTCCTCTCCCGTAAATGGTGGTATTCCGCGTTCTGTAATGGCGCGATCGATAATGGTTTGAAGGGTCTCTCCCTGGATGTACTCCATCAGGAAAAACAGACTATCGTGCGCTGTATCTTCGTCGAGTAGGTACGTTCGAACGATGCCTGGATGATTGAGACGCTCCATAATCTTAAACTCTTGAACGAAGCGTTCAATGGTAGGTTTGTGACTTACAACCCATGGGTGTAGCACTTTGAGGGCATAGTACTTTTCGTAACGGATATCCTCTGCCAGGAAAACCTGTCCCATACCTCCTGTACCGAGCAAGCGGTCCAGGCGGTAGCGGCCTCGCACAAGATCAGCTTCACGCAGCTGGCGAACCTCTGCGAGATCATCGGGAGAAGGCACAAAGGCAGACACAGGTGGAGGTGGGGGGTTCTCCGGTTGTTTTTGAACAAGGAGTTGAACGGCAGATGGAGGTATCTTTTGAGGGTTCTGGTATTCTCGTGTATGGAGCTTCTCGGTAGAGATGGGAGCAAGAGAGAGACTCTCTGTAGAGCTTGGGGGGGGAGTCGGGGAGGGCTCCGCGAGTTGTGCTAACAGCTCGTATTTTTTGGTCTCAAACAGCTCCCATGACATCTGTCCTTTTTCATAGAGACTGTTGAGCCGCGCGATGGCTTTGTTTACCTGCTCTTCTTTCATTGATCTTTGACTAGCTCCACAATGATGTATCCCAGATACAGACGGATGATTCTTCTCCTCCTGAAGCCATCCAGTCTCCAGTCGGATTTAAAGCGAGGGTTCGTAAAGCCCCCTGATGACCAGATAAGGTGCAGATGGGAGGACCGCCTTCTCGTGACCAAAGATGGATTCGCTGGTCATTGCCACAAGAGGCAAACCAGTTTTCATGCGATGGAATAACAAGATCTCGCACACTCTTGTGATGAGCCTGCCAGGAGCGTTCTTGGACTTGCTTGGAGAGGTCAAAGATATGAAGTTTGCCATCGCGATCACCGACCAGAGCTTTGTGCTGTTTTGGAAAACATGCGATCACATTAATACTTGCGTTTTGGCTTGGTGGCTGCCAGATCGGGTGAAGCTCATTCTCTCGCCAGCAAGAGATCTGTCCTAGACTATCGCCTGAGACCATCAGTTGTCCTTGAGCATGAAGTGCCAAGGCGTGTACAGAGGGGGCGTGAAGAGTTGTCTGCTTGACAGGGCGGTCTGTATCGAGGCTCCACCAGGAGAGAGTTCCATCAGCGAGAGCGACCACCAAGGACATGGACGTTGGGTGCCATGACAGACCATAGCATTTTGCTCCCGTTGTGATCTGCCAGCGCCAACTTTGCTGTTGCAAATCATGGATAAATAGAGTGCCCAGGGCGTCGCTGTATGCGTACAATTCCCGCTGTGGATTCCAACACAGGTGCTTGGGGGTTCCCCGTTCCACTGCAATGGTGTGAAGAGAATACCAAGACTGAGTATCCCACAGCCTGACGGTTCCATCGTGGGAAGCGGAGGCAAGGAAGCGTCCATCGGAGCTGATGCTGAGGGAGGTTAAACCTTTTTGATGCCCTCTCAGCTGTTGCTTTGGGGTTGCTTTGGGTACGTCTTCTCGAACCACTTCGTACGATGCGGTCTGCTTACCTGAGCGTAAACGAGCGATGCGGTCTGCATTGGAGATCGCGCTGCGCTTGGTCGCTAAGGAGGAGCGATGGAGAGTGTTCACGGAACGATGGGGTTCCGCTTGAGAGAGAAGTGCATCATTCTTCTTCTCCCGAGAGTGTGTAGGCTCTTGGCGAGAGTGTGAGGTTGACCGGACCTGTGATGATGTACTTTGTCTAGGAGATGGACGAGTTGACTCTTTGATAGATATATCGGGAAGTTCGGGGAACTGCTTGTGGTATTCAGAAGGTGGCGTATACCTCACGGGGCCGGAAAAGGAACCTGGAGAAGAAGGTAAATCTGGATTTTTCTTTCGAACGGGCGGCGATGCGTCTTCCAAGGAGGGAGAGCGACGCGGCGACTCTTTTTGAGAAGGATCCGAAAGGATGGGTTTGGGATTGGATAGCTGGTCCGCCCAGTGCACTGATTGCCCCGAAGAATCCGTGAGTTCCAAAGATTCAAACTTGGGTTGTGGGGTGTTCCCTGCATGGAGTGGAAAGGCTTTGTATACTTGGTTCGCCAGCTCTTCCAACGTGTGGTAGCGATGTTGGGGTTGTGGGTTCATCGCACGCCGAAGGATATCGTCGAGCTGGGGAGGTAGCGCAGGATTGAGCTGGCTGGGGGGAACGGCCGTGGCTTGAGGGAGAGCTCCCGTAAGCATTTGGTACAACAAAGCACCCAATGCGAAGATATTACTCTCTTTGGTGGGAGTTTGGCCTTCCATCGAGATAAGTTCTGGTGCTGTATAATACAATGTCTTTTGTGATCTCAAGTTTGCTCGTTGCATGGTTTGTCCCAAGAGACCATAGAAATGAAAATCGAGCAGTTTGAGGAAAGAGTCTTCCTTTTTTTGAGGGAAGACGATGTTTTTGGGGCTCAGGTCCAATCGATAGAAATCACTGTGGTGGGCTTCGTCGATGAGAGCGGCTAAAGAATTGAAAATATCGAATGTATCTTGGATGGTGAATCTTTCATGATCACTGTTCTTCACTTGTTCGAAGATCGAGTGTAGACTTTCTCCGTCAACATACTCTCTCACATAGAAGAGTGCGTTGAATGCAGGGTCCTCATCGATCAGGTAGGTGCGAACGAGGCCAGGATGCCTGAGGCGTTGGTGCTCATAAAAGGCCCGTAACCAGCGCTCCATTTCTTCCGCATTTTCAGTCAGGCGGGGGTGGAGCCGCTTGAGGGCGTAATCCCCACCAAATCGGGTATCTTCCACAAGGAAAACCTGCCCAACTCCCCCCTCTCCTAGAGGGCCTTTGACACGGTAACGTTGGCGGATGATTTGTCCAGGAGTGAAAGGAAGTGGCTCTTGGGCTTCATGAAGGCTGTCCTCTGGGGGCATTTGCATGGGAGAAGGATGGGCTGACGAGTTGGGAAGTGGCACACGCTTGGACTCTGTATCCTCGGAGATCGGAGAGGGAATCGTCACTCCGCCTGTGAGGGATTGTACGGATAGAGGATCCATGACATCTGGTTTCTTCGGGAATTGTTGGGTATAAAATGGACCCAACTCAAGGTTCTTGTTCGAAGCAGGCTCCATGTCCTCTTGGGCGAGAGAGTCATGGGGGTTCTGACTTAGTAGTTCTTGCTTTCTCTGCTCGTACAACCGTTGCGAAATTTCGCCGTGTTTGTACATATGTTTCAAACGCTTCAGAGCTTGTTGTATTTGAACTTCTTGCTGCGCCATCGGGAGCTATCCATCTACTCGCATGAAAAAGGTTCATGTGCTACTGTCTGAAACTCAGTTCCCTTCATGTCGACAAGGTCACTTGAGGCGATCCAACTTCCCTCTTGGGTCTGCAACACGTGAGTTTCCCTCTCTCGTGGCTCATTTCTTGTGGGGGTTGTCTCTTTTTTTGTCAGAACCTTTTGTAGTCCTTTTCTCTTGAGAGTTGTAACATAAGAAGAAAGAGAAACCCAGAACTAACCATTGACTATCCTTAAAAAGGAAAGAGACAATGGGCTGTCTTTTCAAAAAATTACATTTGGAATCAAAGGTGATACCATGTGGATGTACCGAATGCTCCGCAGCTTTTTGCGACTTGTTACATCAGTTTTCTTTCGCAATATAGAGATTGTTGGACGTGAAAATATCCCCACAGATGGGGCTGTGATCTTTGCTGGCAATCATCCCAACTCTCTGATGGACCCTGTTCTTGTGATTGCACACAGTGGTCGAATTGTTCACTTTGCAGCCAAAGACGTCTTGTTTCGGAGCCGACTTCTGCGATTTTTTTTGAAGAATCTTGGTGCGGTTCCCATCCAGCGACGAAAGGACCACGATGGTCCCATCGATAACAGTGCTACATTTGCTGCACTGTATCAGGTTCTTGAAAGTGGTCGAGCGATGGGCATTTTTCCTGAAGGCATCAGTCATATGGAGTCACAGCTTAGCCGTCTGAAAACGGGCACCGCTCGCATCGCGCTGGATTGGTTTGCACAACATGAAGGCAAGTTGCCACTTACCATCGTCCCCGTGGGGCTGACTTATCTGCACCGGCATCGATTTCGCAGCCAGGTCTTGCTCAACTTCGGTGAGGGGATCAAAATGGATGAAACGTGGCAAAAGTCGTACCAAGAGAAGCCCAAAGATACAGTTCGTGAGTTGACCGATGATTTGGATGTTCGAATGCGTGCTCTCACGATCAATGCACCCAACTGGGATGTCTTGCGGTTGATGGATACCGCCCGACGACTGTATAAGCCCCATGGTGTTCATCTGGATCTCGCTTCTTATGCGGAGCTTACAAGGCGTCTGTCGGAAGGCTATTTACGGGCAGAGTCTGAGCCTGTGATGCAAGCGATGAAAGAACAAGTAGAAGCCTATCAGACTCGTCTGGATGCGCTCGGCTTGGAAGACCATCATCTTCGTAAAGACATCCCGATCGGCTCGCTCTTTGCTCGCTTGCTTGGGCGTGTGTTGTCTACCTTGCTCTTGCTGCCCTTTGCCATCCCCGGAATGCTCTTACATGCTCCTGTTATGATGACCGCCATTGTTGCTGGGGACCACTTGACCGCTCGAAAAGATGTTGTGGCTACAACCAAGCTGATCTCTGCCATCTTAATGATCCCTGTGCTATACCTGATCCTACTTTTCTTACTCTGGCAGATCTCAAGTCTCAAGGCTGTCATCATTCTTGCTTTTGTCCTTCCTGTCACTGGCTTTGCCACCATTCGGCTTCTTGAACAACAAGTCGCTCTCTGGCGTTCCACCCGTGGATTATGGCGATGGATGCGACTGCGACGTGAGCTTCAAGAGTTGCGAAACTGGCGTGAGGAACTCTCCACTGCCATGGATCAGGTTGTTGACCGCTTTCACGATCCTTCCATTCCACGCATGTTTGAGAAAGAATCCAATCGCAAACCGTAAAGGTTCAGAATCTCGATGCATTCGTGCTTAGACCAGACATTCGCTTATCTTAGACTTCAGACTTTAGCCTACTTAATGCTTTGAGGAATCGCCAGAGATTGTAGGCGGAGAAGATCGTAAGGATGGCGTAGACGAGAAGGACCCATTGTTGGTTGCTGGGTTCTTCGCCATCGAAGATGATATGAGTGTGTGGAGTGAAGGACATGCTCTCTGTCACGGCGTAGAATTGGCGAAGGTTGTCGATGGCACTGCTGCTGTTGGCCCGAAGGGCGCGGCCTCGAACCACAAACTGGGTATTGCTGAGGGTGTTGCGGGTTTGAAACGTGATTGTGGCCTTGTGTCCCAGTTTTTTTCGTAAACTTCGAGGTATCGGTAACACGCGGGCAGGTCGTTTGGGCTTCTTTGGTGTTGTGCCTAGAAGTTCCTGGTATCGTTTTTCATGGAGAGAAACCAACAGATCGCAACCCAATGCGACCACATAATAGCGTTTGCTGAAGTGAACACTGGCTTGGGCTGTGAGGTTGGGCTGTGGGACAACACCACGCAGCTTGACCACACGGTTGTGTGGTATTTTCTGATAAAAGTTGTCCGGGCAGCCGTCGATGACAGAACCCAAATCAAGAGCCTGGTTGGTGGAGAGAGCGAATCGAAAATCGTCAACAAAAACGTAGAGAATAAACAGGCTCACCAGTGCCAATGCGAGCGGGACAACGGGTTGCCAGAGCGGAGGAATGACGACCTCTCCCTGGCTGTTCCAGAGCAGGTCCTCATCGATTTCCATTGCCCCTGGTTGGGGACTTTCTTCTTCCATGGACTCTTGTGCAAAAAATGCTTCCTCCTGGGTATCAGAGGAGATCACATCCTTTGATTTCTTGTCCTTCGTCATCAGAAAAAAACCTCTTATGTTGTGAGCGTGGAAACCTCTTCCCGATCGTGGGTCTGGCAGAATCGACAGGGCGAAGTCCAGATGGGGTGGGGGGAGTTGACCGCAATCACTCTCTTGTTGCTTCGATGGGATTGCTTGGAATTCTTTCGAGCAGCGAAAAATCAATTTCGCCTCGAAGGGGCGAGGCATCTTCAATGAGGATATGCAGACGATCGCCCAGTTTGAAGCTATCTCCTGAGCGCGGACCTACCATCTGCATGATCTTGTCATCGAAATGGTACTCTCCTGGGAGGTTGCGAAGATGGATCAACCCCTCTACAAAGAAGTTATCAAGTTCAACAAACAAACCAAATGGAGCTATTGATGTTACGGTTCCATCGAAGGTTTGTCCGATATAGTTCTGGATAAACCTCGCGCGATAGCGGGCCAGAACATCTCGCTCGGCTCGCATGGCAAGTCGCTCTCTGGCACTGCTATGCGTTGCGATTTCGTCCAACTGCTCGATGAGTTCGGCCCGCTGCTTCTTTCCTTTTGGGAGAGTTCCATGCAGGTACCGCTTGAGCATTCGGTGGACTTCAAGGTCAGGGTAGCGACGAATGGGTGACGTAAAGTGTAGATAGTTCTCAATACCCAGCCCAAAGTGACCCGTATTTTCAACTTGATAGGTTGCTTGTTTCATGGAGCGCAACAGCGTCTGGTTGAGTAACTGTTGTGCGGGATGATCCTTGATCTGCTCCAAGACGCTGCCAAAGAAGCGAGGGTCCAGTTTCCACAGATGACTCTGGTGTTTGGGGGCCTCTCGCTGCAAGTTCAATTTTGCAGAGAGTCCCAACCGCTCTACAAGCTCCATATAGGCGTCGATTTTTTTGCTGTCAGGCTCATCGTGAACCCGGTAAATTCCGGGGATGTCATGCTCCATAAAGAATTCTGCTACCGTTTCATTGGCCTGCAACATTAACTCTTCAATCAATTGTTGTGAGGGGTGTCTCTCACCACGCCGGATATCTTTAATCTCGCCGTGTTCATCAAGTATGACGCGGGGCTCTGGGAGATCCAGGTCAATGGAGCCTTTGCGAAGCCTGCGACCACGCAACTCTTGGGCCAGCTCATGCAAAGCCAGGATGGAGTCGCGCAGTGGAGTGGTGGGGTGGTCTTCAGAGAGACCTTCTGGCTGATCCAGAAGCTCTGCGACCTGACTGTATGTGAGTCGGGCGTGGCTGTACATGACCGCTTCATGAAGTGAGACTTTTACCCGCTTTGCGTCTTTGTTGTAGTCCATGATTGCGACCATGACGAGGCGATTTTCGTTGGGGCGCAGGGAGCAGATACTGTTGGACAGTGCCTCTGGCAGCATGGGCAAACAACTCGCAGGGAAGTAGACACTGGTGCCACGACGCAATGCTTCTTCGTCGATCATTGAGTCCTCTCGGACATAGTGTGAGACGTCAGCAATGGCCACGGTCACCCGGCGAGTTCCATCGGAGAGGTATTCGATTCCAACAGCGTCATCAAAGTCGCGTGCATCATCACCGTCAATCGTGAACAAGGGGAGCTTGCGTAGATCGAGGCGACCTTCCCAGATCTCTGGAGTGGGTTGAATCGCAATTTGTTCTGCGGCTTCCAGAACTTCTGGAGGGAAATGGTCTGCTTCTAGAACTGCGGCACTGCGGGCTCTATCGAGGGCGGGACCTTCCTGGGCTGGGAGCCATCGCTCAACTTCTGCCCAGATGTGGTCTTGATCCCAAGGGGAGCGAGACACTTGAGCCACCGCCCACTGACCCGGCTCTCCATCTTCACGCTTGCCTTGCCAGACCGCTGGCAAATCCGAATAACGCTCATTGTCCGGATGTAGGAAAAGTTGCTTGTTTTTGCGATACACTCGACCTACCAGGCGACCTGCAAATGGAACTGCGATCTGAAGGACCTGAGCGCTGCCGCCTCTCTCTGCGTCCCACATCTCCTTAACCACCACCTCATCACCGTGAATGGCCCCATTGATATACTGAGGAGGAATGAAGAGATCCTCTCCTTCTTTGCGCGACACAAAGCCGAATCCATTCGGATGGACTGTCAGAACCCCTCGATGAATCGCACCAGGAGCTACATTCTCTTTGCTTGCAACCCGTACCACTCCAGGAGATTGGGAGGCCCGCTTTCGCTTTGGCTTGGATGCTTCTGTGTCCCAAACACGCCAGTTTTTCCCAAGCATCTCTTCCTTCAGCATGTACCGACCCCGGCGGAAAGGTGTCATCACTCCTTCCTTTGCCTCGTGCTTGAGAAATCGTCGAACTTTACGTTGTTGTGATGCATCCAGAGATAGACTGTTACCTATTTCTGTCACACCCACAGGGCGATGCCCCACTGTCTGAAGGTATTCCCACAACTTCTTGCGAAGCTCCAACGGCAATGTTGGAGGCTCTTTTTTGAATGGTTTTGCGCCACTCCCACGGCTTTTTCCATGAGATTTTGACTTTTTGACCATAGTATTCGTACTCACTTGATTTGTCCTTCATGGCATACCAAAAATGCCACTTCATCAAGGAAGATATAGAACCTTCCTGTTTCGTGCAACTGTTCTGCGATTGTTCAGTGTTCCGCGCTTGTTCAGTGTTCCGCGCTTGTTCAGTGTTCCGCGCTTGTTCAGTGTTCCGCGCTTGTTCAGTGTTTGTTCCGTGTTCTTTCTTTCTTTCTTTTTTCTTTCTTTCGTGGCGATATACGAGTACCGACATTCAAAAGTTCAGTTGGGGGGGGGTTTCTGTTCCGTTCAAGGATGTTTTTGGGTTTGGATTTTTAATGTTGGACTTTTAACTGGTGAAAGAGGTGTATGATTGCGTTGATGACATGTTCAGCAGGGTGGCCAGCGACAATGTCGATGTGTCGGGTGTCTGTAAGGCTCAGGCGTTGTTGAATCTTACTTCGGATATTTCGGAAGAAGACATCCCCGCATGCTGGTGGCGCGAGTATGTCTCGCTCTCCCCAAGCGGCGATCACTGGCACATGGATGCTATGGAAGTGAGGTGTGTAATTCACATGTTGTGTGGAGCCTATATCGAGTTGACCACGGAGGGACCAACGCAAGATATCTACAACGACCCCCATCGCTTCTGGATAAGAGGTTTGTAGTATTTCTCGCACTTTACTGCTGGATGTAAAGTCGGGGTGCCAGAGCTGAGGCCAGATCTGTCGTTTGTCATGTCGTACAAGTGTAGGGATGAGGGTGGAGAGGCCTGGATTGGTACCGTGATATGCGATATCGAGCAGTTGGAACAAACGATGCATCGGGATCGTGCGCCACCATCGTTTCACGCCCGGCAAACGTCGGTGAATGCTAGACAAAGCTCGCCCCGTCCAGCGAAGTTGCAAGCCCATATGCCGGGCATCGATGGGGGCGGCGAGTGGGATTAAAGCTGCGATCTCGCCCTGACGTTGGAGGGTTGTAATGATGGAGAGGATGCCTCCCAAGGAGTGCCCACACAGAACCAGCTTTTGCCCAGGGTGACGTTTTTGGATCAAGGCCATTGCGGCTGGAATGTCCCGCTCTAAAAATGCTGATGTATCCCAGTTGTACGCGATATCGTCCGGGTATGGTTTCTCCTGGCATGATACCGCAGAGCCACCATGACCTCGAAGATCCAAGACATAGGTTGAAATTCCTTGTTCGGCCAACCGGTGTGCAAATCTTCCTGTTGTCCAAGTCAGATGGCTTTGTGAAAAACCATGGATGCACAAGATCGGTTGAGGGTATGTCGGTGCATCTGGAAGAAAAGAAAGCAACTGAAGCTTCCAACCATCGGTAGTTTGGATTGGGAGTTTTGCAAACTGAAAGTTCAATGTGAGCCTTTCTGACTTTAAAGCGGGTTTCTTGCAGTGTTGGTGTGGGTATACGTTATTACGAGATCTTCTGAGGAATGGAGTTGGTTGTAGGTGTGGTGAGTTACAGAAGAGTCTCTGGGTTTTCCAGAAATCGGGTGACGGTACCTGCGGCACGACCGGCGTTCATGCCATCTTCGATGCGTTCGTCAAAGGTCCACTTGATGGAGCAGATCTTGCTGGCAACGACCTCACCATTTTCAACGATGGGTTCATCTTGGGGAGAGCCCATGACGCCAAAGAGAGAGACGTTGCCAAATTTGTAGAGGTGGTGCCAGCCAGAGTCCATACCGAGGCTGCCGAGGTTGGAGATGAACATCCCGGCAAACAGGGGGTTTCCTTCGATAAAGGATTGAGGGAGGACATTGAAATAGTCGAGCGCACGCACACCTACCATACCCAACTCTAGGAGGGGGCGGGGGAGTCGAAGCATGGTTGATGTCTCTTTTTCCTGGTCACTTTTTTTGACCTTGCGGTCTTTGTTGACCATGGCTTTGAGTTCGCGAATCATGCTCTCGAAGGATTCGTCTGGTTCAAAGCGTCGTTTGAAGATCAAAAGACCCCCTGATTCAGAGAATTCTTTTTTGGCGCTGAATGATATCTGAATACCGTCACGTTGATAGTATCGGTTACCGGCCAAGAATCGATTCATTCGGGGATTCAAAGGATAGGCTTTGGCACAGGCTCGCAGCAACACAGTGTGAAGTGTGATCTTTAAGTCGGCAGGGTGTTCTTCATTCCACTTCTCGATGAAGTCGAGTGCGGGCTGAATCTTTACTTTTTCCTCCCACAAGATCCAGGAGTCTGTGGCTGGACCGAGAACATAGGGTAGAAACCTACGGCCATCCGAGATCTTATTATCAAGGGACTCTCCATCTTTGCGCTGGAATAACTTTCCGAACATCTGTATTTACTCCTTTGTGGTAAAGCCCGCAGCTCCTAGCCTCTTTGAGGGCGAGGGAATACGGGCTTTTCGATGGCTTCGGCCAAGGGGAAAGTGAACATGAAGAGGACAAACACTGTGTGGGCACTTACTTGGTAGCGCAGACTTGCATGCTTCCCACTCTTTCGCAAGTGAGGGGAGAGGGGCAGGAGGCGTTGCTCGTGCAGCGACGTAGGCAATAGCTGGTCGCACCCTTTATGCAAAGAAAGAGCTTTCCACCTACAGAGGGGCAGCTTGCGCTACTGGTACACACTTTGGAGCAGAAACCTTGTTGTGCGGTGCGGTTGGTTCGAATACAGGCCAAGCCTGTTTTGCACACTGTGTTACCCGTACCACAAAGCTTACCAAAATCAACCTCAATTGCATCAGCACATTTGCTTGTTGTGCTGGAACAGATGAGGCGTGGGGTCTGACCTTGTTTGCAAACTTCTTGTTTGTTGAGGCCAAAGCCACAAGACTGTCCTTTGGTGCGCTCTGCAACACAGAAGCTTCGTGCGGGGCTGCGAATCAAGGGCACACAAGTTGTGCGACCATCCGTGTTGCTGCTACAGTTGGAGGAGCTTCTACAGCTTTGGAAACAATAAGACTTTCCTCCTGTGGTTAAGCAGCTATGTCCTGCGATACAGGGTTTGCTTCGGCTGCATGCTTCTCCTGCTTTGGCAGGGGTTGGAGGTGCGACACAAGTAAATCGGGTGGGGCTGCATTGGGTGCGACCTCCGGAGCAGCCCGAGCATTGGGCACTGCTGATACAGAGTTGAGCACATGTTGGGCTGCTTGCGGCGCATCGTCCTCGGATACAACTGGTGCGACCACTGGGACAACCCAGGCATTGTCGGCTGGAAATACAGGAGGCTGGACAGCTTCCACCGGAAGTTGTGCAGCGACCGCCAATGCAAGAGGTGTTTCCATTGGGACATTGGGAGCATTCCGAGGTGCGTGTACACTGATTGGGGCACTGTTGAACAGGTTGTTGGCATGTTCCACCACGACATTCGGTGCGACCTGCGGAGCAGGGGTTGCAATCACTATTTGCGCTGCAAGTGGTGGGGCAGGGTGGTGGAGCACAGACACCGTTTTGGCAAGAGGTTCGGCCCCCCCGGCACAGACCGCATTGGCTATCTCCTGTGCAAGACGAAGGGCAACCTGTGTTGTTTTTTACGTCGCAAATACCGTTGATGCAGAAGGTTCGACCGTTGGAACAGACGGCACATTGGCTGTCTTGTGTGCAAGACGAGGGACACTGTGGTGGTGCTTGTTTCTGGCAGGTCCCGTTGACACAGGCAGTGCGACCGTTTGAGCAAAGGCCGCATTGGCTGCTATTTTGACAGCTTGATGGGCAGTTACCATTGGGGTTGGTACAGGTGCGTGTTGTCGAGTTGCACTTGGTTCGTCCGTTGGAGCAGGGAGTGCATTGTGTGTCAGAGTTGCAACTCTGTGGACAGGTTTGGGCTGTGCTTGTGCAGCGACCGTTGGTACAGGTTGTGAGGCCCGCAGGACAGTTAAAGCAATCCCCTTCCGTTTGGCAGGATTGAGGGCACAAGCCGGGAGGAGTTCCACATTTGGATTGGACGCAATAGATATTTCCACCACCACATTGTGCACACTCCTTGCTTTGGGTGCAAGATGCAGGACAATTACCAGTGGGAGGGACATCGCAAGTGCCTTTTTGACAGGAGGTTCGGCCACCATCACAACTTCCACAATCACTGTCTTGTGTGCACTTGGATGGGCACTGCACCAAAGGTTTAACGCAGGCTCCCGATTCGCAAGAGGTCTTGCTGTCGGGGCATTTGGAGCAGTCGCTATTGGTATCGCATTTGGTGGGACACTGAGGAGGAGTCCCTTTTTTCGTGCAGGTTCGATCAACGCAGGTTGTGCGCTCACCAGGACAACTCGAACAATCGAGGTTATCGAAACATGTATCTGGACAACTTGTGGAGTTATTGCTGTTGCCCTTGCTGACAGGAACGCATTTTCGTTTGCCATCAATAAGCTGGCATTTGAAACTGCGATTCTTTCCATCTTTGTTGCTTTTGCAGTCACCACTCTTCTTACATTCATCGCCTGAGCCACATCCCACAGGGATGCTAGCGAATAAGGCGAGTAGCATTGTTACGAGAGTCCAGCGAAGCGAACGGATCATTTTGCGTCGTCTCCTTCTACAGCCTCAAGTGCTTCATAACGAATTTCGAGAATTTCAAGAGTGCGACGGCCACGGGGGGTTGGCACTTCGACTTCTTCTTCCTCGTACTTTCCAATGAGAGCTCGGGCTATGGGTGAAAATACTGAGATGCGTCCGAGTTGACTGTCGGCTTCAGGAGAGCCGACAATCGTGTATGTGAGTTCTTTGTCTTCGTCCAGGTCAAGCACTTTTACTGTGGCACCAAAGACAACTTTCTCACTTGTAATGGTTGCAGGGTTGATCACCTCGGCGCGGGCGATCTGATCTTCGAGATGTTTGATCTGAGCCGCGATCATCCCCTGACGTTCTTTTGCATACTGATATTCTGCGTTTTCACTGAGGTCCCCATGCCCAAGTGCTTCTTCGATATCTGCAATATTTTGGAAGCGCTCCACATTTTTCAGCTGATACAGTTCACGTTGTAGCTTTTCATGACCGAGGGGGGTCATCGGTATTCGTTCCATTAGATACGGACCTCTTTCTGAATTTCGGCGTTGGCAGACTCTCCATCTTCTCAAGCCTTGAGCTTCGGGCTTTACTCTGATTGAAACTAAAGTCAGAAACTCAGGGCTTGAAAAAGTGAGGGGGTGCCATTGTAGCCATTACTTGCTTTGTTCACACACCTTTGACACAAAATGTCTCCATCGAAAAATACCACCAGCCTGCACACAGAAAGTGTACATCGCTCGGTGGTTCTTATGAATGGGGTGTTTTCTTTTTAAGGCAGAAAAACAGCTTCCCCATTTCATGTGAAAAGGAGAGCTGCTTTTGAGTGGGTCATGTCTTTGGTTGTGTTGCCTGTGTTATCGGCTATGAATAGCCCGAGTTCTCCAGGTCAACTCAACTCTCCACACGGGCTCAGGGGGCACAGATGGAGTTTTGACCGAAGCTACGGCAGGACAGTCCTGTTGGGCAGGTTTGTCCTGGTTGGCCACAGC
>JALTMC010000531.1:4896-14698 GCA_027005175.1 Myxococcales bacterium | reverse complement strand
ATTTTCCAAGCCAGTGGCAGCAACGGATCAAAGACAAAAAAGATGCTCCTGCCGGACCAAGCTTTGGAAACGCTCGGTTTGATGGTTATTTTCAGTTCGTAGGCACGATCAGCCGTTGGGCTTTGTTTCATCTAGCAGCTCGATTCAGTTACGATGAACATGCTGGGCCACGATTTTCTCCCCAAGCGGGAGTTGTGATCACTCCAGGTTACGATCTGTTTTTTAAACTCAATTATGCGATGGGGGTTCGATCCCCATCTCTTTATGAGATGTTCCATGTTGAGGGGAATCGTTATGGCAATCCGGCCCTCACGGATGAAGAGGTTCATACGATCGGCTTACAAGCGGGATGGCACCGGAAGAAGCTCATGTATCTCGCCTTAAATGGATTCTTCTCTCTCTACAATCTTCCTATTTTTTATCAAAACCGCAAAGCCAATAAGGCCCTGCTGGGTGGGGATCTTTTTGTTTATCCCACAAAAACTCCTACCGGGGAATATCGTCAACTGAGGAACCGACAAGAGGGGTTTATGGCGATGGGCGGAGAGATGGAAGCACGTCTCTATCCCATCAAAGGCTTTGAACTGCGTGGGTTCTTTGGTCTGGCGATTACATCGGAAGTTATCGATAAGGAAGGTAACACGGATCGATTGCCCTATGGCGCTGGACTCTATGGAGGTCTTAACGCAACCTACCGATACCGATTCTTTCGTGTCTCGCTTGGTCTGATCTACACCGGCTCTAAAATTGCGCCGATCGATCCCAACGCTTACCCCGAATCTCGTTTTGGTGTTCAGGGCAAACTGCCTGCTCGCGACCTCCCCGCAGAAACCAAAGCCCAAGCTATCCCAGCTTGGAAGGCAAACAATAGCAATCACCCACGTGCACCCACCCCCGACGACATCCCCCGTGCTGACGGTAGTCTCAAACTCCATCTTACGATCCAGTTCGTCAATCTCTTCCAACACTTTGACCTCGCCATTCGAGCCCAAAATATCCTCGGCCTCGGCCTCGACTCCTACAACGCAGGCAACCCTCTCCTTGCTCCACAAAAACGATTTGAACTTCTCGCATGGCTGCGATATCACTATTAAGACATTGGGTTGCGGCATCCTTTGTAGGAAGTAAGGTTGGGGTATCCTTCGTAGGAGGCAGGGTTACGAGAAAGTGGGGTTACGGTATCCTTCGTGGGAAGTAGGGTTGGGGTGTCCTTTGTAGGAGGTAGGGTTATGGACCCACGATACAAAAAAAGCCAACCGCAACAACGGTTGGCTTTTTCTTTTCTTTGCCCTCAGAGCGAGCAAAGCGATGGTTTTTTGTCAAATCACGGGTCGAGACTCTTTAAGAGCTACTTCCGGGGATAAGGTCATCAGTAAGGGAGCGTTCATGGATCGTTTCACGCACTTTTTGGAGCCCAAGGGCTTCGAGTTGACGGATACGCTCTCTGGTCAGGTTCATGAATTGACCGACTTCTTCGAGAGTCACACCACCGCGCTCAGCCACATCAAGAGCACATGTTTCTCCCAACTCCCAAACTTCTTTGCCTGGGAAGTTGAGTTTGATACTTCCCGTTTCTGGATTTACATCCAAATAGAGGTGGAAACGGCAGGAAACATGGGGACATGGACGATGTGAGCCTCGACACTCCGAACGCTTGCTGGGTCGCATCACTTCCAACCAAGCAACCGTTTCCTCAGGCATTGGCCCTAACTCCCGATACATCCGGGCCAACATTCGACGACTAAGAGTCTTTTCGCGAGACGGACGCCCTTGCGGGGTTCGCCGATCTTGCTCACTCTCATCGCACATCTCACGCACATCTTGTACGTCTTCTACACTTTGTACATCTACTCTGCTTTCGGGATCTCCAACTGCATTCGACATCGTGGCACCTCTTTTGTTCACTCCGCTACAACTCCGTTTACGCTTCCAGCCTCTTCCTAACCATCAAACCCAAACACTGATCTGTCGAACAACATACTTACAAAAACTACCTGAAACCCAACATCTCTTATACTTACTAGACAATGCTTCTCTTGATGTACTCTTTTGTAACCTTAAACGTAAGAATAAATACTGTCGTGAAGATGACATCCCCAACATGCACCTCTCCCTCTACCAAAATGACCGCGACATGAAGGTGCGATCATTTCGATCCGAACGGGCGATCCGCTCTTTTTCGATCTACGTTCTCAGCAACAAATGAGAAGATACTAAGATATACATTTTTTGTCAAATTTAAAATAAATTAAGTTTCAAGAAAGACAAATACAACCCTTCTTACCAAATTTAGGTGAGACTCTACCATGAAATATTTTATTACAGATGTGATTTATAAATAAATTATAGTATAATTCTATGTGAAATATACCCTATAATTCTACCTATCTGTGGAAGAGTAAAGAGTTTTTGATTAAATGCAGACAAAGAGTGTCGTTTCGATACAGTAGAGACGAGGTATGCCTTGTTTCTGCGATGCTACAAGCAGCATGGCTGGTGTCTTCTTCCCTGAACGACGGCTCTTTCTGACATGATGAGACCGCACTTCTTTTCACCTTCTGCCAACGTTTCTTCCATGTTGCAGCTTGTTCTTTTTTACCTGCAACAAATGGATTCCTTGTCTCGATCGAAAAGATCGAAAACTTGCGATCGAAAAGATCGGGAACTTGCGATCGAACAGATCGGGAACTTGCGATCGAACAGATCGAAAACTCGCGATCGAAAAGATCGGGAGTCTCTTTTTCTGTCGGTAGATAGATTCGTTGGTTGGCGGGCAAGAGTCAAAATATCAGCAGTTTTGATTTTCTGAGTGCGGAGTGGTGGCCTGGACGATTCCGATTCTTTGTCGCGAGAGTGAGTGGAGTGCTCCAGAGTGGGGGAGAGGGTTCTTACAGGGAGGTGCTGGTAGTGGAGTGATTCGGGGTAGGGTTCTTACTGGGAGGCACTGGTAGTGGAGTGATTCGGGGTAGGGGAGCTGGATTCCTAACGGGAGGTGTGATTCGTTCTCCCGAAACTATCCTCAAACTCTTGAGGATGGGGGATGGGGTGAGTTTTTAACGGCAGGTACCGCTGCTACAGGTTGCGTTGGTGGGAGCACCGGAGAGAGCCTTGCACTGAGCGGAGGAGGTACACTTGGGGCGGCAGATACGCTGACTGTTTACAGTGGCACAGGCTTCGCTACCTGCGGGTTTCATATCTGTGCTGCAGGTGACACCAAGGGGTGCGCAGGGGGGATCCTGTACATTAATGAAGACAGCATTGGTTTTTACCACTTTGGTGCAACCGGCATTCATACAACGCAAAACATAGAGTGGATATTTCCCAGCGTATTTGACTCTGGAGATGTTGATCGTTGCATTGATTGAGGTGTTTGTTTTGTTCGGTGTCCCAGGGATTCGATTGAGGATCTTGTTGTTGAAGATCACCAGGTCTCCAACAACGAGATTGGCACCGATAATGCTGATTTGTTGTTGGTCATTCCCACGAAAGGCGAGGCTTGGGGATACACTGGTTGCGACAGGTGGTGGTGGTGGTGTGAGTTGAAAAACACCGGGGCCACTCTTCTCGCCTGTGGGGAGAATGACGGTAAACTGGTAGGGGCCGGCAGGGATACCCTGAAGGTTGAAATCACCACGGATGAAGGTTGAGTAGCTATAGGACATTCTGAACTTGCTAGAGTAGTCTTTTTTGTCTGGACCTATGATCTTCACTGTTGGGTTACTGCTGCAACGTGACGTTGCAGAGCAGAAGAGGTTTCCGTAGATGTAGAGATAGGTTGTTGTATATTTACCGATCTGACGGGAGGAGGGGCTCAAGTAGCGGATGGAGGGCGGGGGTAGGGGCTCTGCCAACACAACGACCGCGTTGCTTTTTACACCAGCATCTTCTGCATAGATGGTGTAGGTTCCCGCTTTGATGCTGCGGAAATCGAGCTGTGTGATCGTCATTTGAGCACCTGTTTGGTAGGTGGCTGCGATGACTTTGTTGTCGAAATAGATCTTGGTGTTTGCTGTGAAACCAGAGCCTTGTACAAGGATACTCTTGTGGATCTGACCTCGTTTGAGCGTATGTTTGGATACCTGGGTGATAGAAATCTTGGGTTTGGCGGCTAGGATGGAAAAGGGGATCTTTGCTGTTTTCTTGCCGTTGCCGTTATCCACATAGATATCAACCTTGGCTACTCCCCCAAAACTCAGCACACTTTGGGTCGTAATTTCCTTGCTGGACTTGAAGTTGATAGCAAGTTTCTTCGTGCCATAGTAGACAGTCGCCTTTTTGGAGAGGTTGACTCCTTTCACTGTTAGGGCACTTTTATCACCCACTTTGGCATAACCTGGAACAATCTGGGAAATCATAGGCAGGGGTGGCTCTGTGACGATAAAAGTCAACGCGGGGCTGTGCTTGCCACAGGGGTTGGCTACCGTGACTTTGTGGTTGCCCGGTTTCAAACCATTCAGGTCAAGCTGGGCTGTCAGGTCATAGCAGTATCTTTTATCGAAAGAGAGTCGGCAGCTTGTTGGCATCTTTTTGCCGTTTAAATAAGCCACTGCGCCGGGAAGGAAGCGATTGCTTGAGCTGGAGTAGTAGATTCGTGTACTGACAATCGTGTCACCTGCGCCTGTGGCGGGGCGAACTTCGCGAATACTCGGGACATTGGAGCTGTTCTGTACAGGGAAGTCCAAGATGCTGGACTTGGCGCCGGGTCCATTCAATAGATAGACCTTGTATGTGGTCAGGCTGAGATTTTTCTTCAACAGCTTGAAGGTCATCTTTGTGTCGTTGATATAGGTCAGCTTGAACTCTGGATTTGTGGCTGTTGTTGAGTATATGGTGGAGCCAAAGTACAGCTTCGTGCTCTTCACAAAATTACGACCTGTTACCAGGACATCCGTATCGCAACCGATATTCCATCCACCCGGTGTGAGTGCGTCAATGGAGGGGGTGGGGTGAGTGATGGTGAGCTTAAAGCTGTTGGACTTTTTGTCGTCGGCAGGTGTCTTTCCTGGATTCACAACCCATGCATTGAAGTCACCGACTTTCCAGGTCCCCTTGGTTGTGTCGAGGCTGGTTTCCAGATAGGTGTCTGAACTGCGGGCTGTGTTTAGAGTGTACTGCTTGCCATCAATAAAGAACTTTGCTTTGGCTTTGTTGAAGTTGATACCAAAAATACTGAGCTTGGTGACTGTTCCAATATAGACACTGAAGGGTAAGATCCGGTCAATCTTGGGGACGGGGTTGGTTCCGATCGCGCTAAATTTTAGCTTCGCAGAGATCTTGCCATCGGGGTTCTTGACCCAAACATCGTAGATCCCGTCTTTGATCGTGGAGAGGTCGAGTTTGGGATCGGCGTCGATCTCGTCACGTCGGATTCGTTTGGAGGGGACCTCTGTTCCATGGAAGACAATCACTGCACCTTTCGCAAAACCTGTTCCATGAACACTGAAGTCGATCTTTTCGCCTGTTTTGCCTGAAGGAGGGTTGAGAACCCGAAGGATTGGAGCTGGCATGGGCTTCAATACCTTAAACTTCAGTTTGTTCTTGGACTGGCGACCACCAGGACTTCGAACGGAGATGTCGTACTCTCCTTCGGATACATTGGTTAGATTCAGTGTTGCTACCAGCTCTGTCTCGCTCTTGTAAGTGGTGAGCAAGGGTGTGCTAATAAATACCACTTCGGATGTGCTGACAAAGTTTTTGCCTGTCACTTTAACAGTGACTTTCTTCACCCCCTCAAACGAGAAGTTGGGATCGAGTTTGGTTAACTCTGGTGTTGGAATATCGAGTACTTTAAACTTGAAGGCTGGAGTGTTGGATTTGTTGTTTGGGTTGGTCACAAGCAGGTCTGTATCTCCGGGGGTTTGGCCTGAGAGATTGAGACGAACTGTCAACTCTGTTGAACTTACGAATTTGGGGGTAAACCTTTTGGTTCCCAAGGTGACTGTCGCACCCTCTACAAAATTGGTTCCAGTGATCTTTACGTTGAGAGCGGTTTCAATCGTACCTTTGTCGGGTGTGACAGAAGTGATGGTTGGAATTAACTTTCGTCCTCGAATGGCCTTGACCGAGAGGGAGTCTGTGTTGCTGGACTTTTGTGTATCTGTGACTTCCAACTCGATGACATAGTTACCTTCGAGGTCTGCGGTAAAGGTTGGCTTGGCCGTGTCGGGCTTCTCAATCACAGCCTTACTGCCAGCGGGCTTGGTGACAAACTTCCAGATGTAGGTGATCTTGTCACCGTCGGGATCGTTGCTTGCTGAACCATCCAAGGTTACCAACGCACCGGGGTCTACATCCTGATCGGGACCCGCCTTGGCGACAGGTGGTGCGTTGCTTCCTTTTTTGGCACGCACTGTGATCGCTACAGATGTCTTCTTGTTGGTGCCATCACTGACTTGCAACTGGAGTTTGTAATCACCTTCTTTGTCTGGAACAAAGGAAGCGGTCTCTTGGTCGGCATCCACAATCTTGACTGTGCTACCAGCGGGTCGGTCAATGAGTTTCCATAGAAAGGTCAGGGGAGTATTCTCTGGATCACTACTTCCGCTTCCATCAAGTGTCACCTTCTGGCCTACCTCAACCTCGGTGGGGTTGATGTTTGCGATGGCTTTGGGTGGATTGTTCTCAAGTGGTGTCTTGCATCTTTTACCGCGACATTCCAGTCCATCCGTACATTCTGTGGTACCTTGGCAGGATTGACCGAGCTGCTTCTTGGAGTCGCCACCACTACAACCGGGAAGTACGACCACAAGTGTCAGTACGAACAACAGCCCCAGCACCGGGGCGATCCATCGCCATAAAATATGCTTCTGATTCATGTTTACTCTCCCTGAACTGCTATAAAATGCGGTTACAAAAATGGTCAAAGTGTGAAGACGCTTTGACCTTGGGCTTTTTCTTTCATGATACTTGGATTCATCTTGTCACACTTCATACAACACATACAACAAGCCCTTAGAAAAGAATACGATGGGAAGTGTACCAAGGAGGTTGGAGACAGGGTCGGGAATCGAAAAAGGAAAGAACCTTCTTGCTCTTGCCAGTCCCTGAACCTCGTGATGATAGATCAATATATGGAAAAAGGAAAGAGGTTTTAGGAGTTTCCCTCTTTCTCCCAGAGCAAATCGTACCAAACGCTATTTCTTTGCTTTCTTTTTGGTGTGCAAGGCATAGAAGTGTTTGTCTTCGGAGCCGAAGTAGATGGTTTTGCCATCGGGGGAGAGGGTTGAACCGAGGTAGATGCGACCGTTGGTAAAGAATCGGTAATGTTCTTTGCCCTTGGGAGTGAGGGCATAAAGGTGATAGTCGAGGGAGCCCGCATAGATCATGCCGTCCTTGCCTACAGCGATGTAGCCATTGTAGGGTCGTTCGCCCTCGGGAAAGACCCACAATTTTTTACCCTTGCTCGATAAGGCGTAGAGCCCTGCACCATACCGAGCCGAGAGGACCATCCCTGTGGGGCCGACAGTGGGGCGGGCAAAGAGACCTTTGACACCGTACAGTCCCTTGGCTTCTTGGAGTTTGGGGGCTGTGTAGGTCCAGCGGAGCTTGCCATTGGGGTCCAGGCTAAAAAGGCGGCCTCCTTCGGTTCCAATGTAGAGGTTGCCCTGTTTATCGAACCCTGGAAGGCTCCAGGGTTTGCTTTGTTTCCTCTTCCACTGAAGGTGTAGTTTGTTGTCTTTCAGCTTCCAGGCATACAAGGTGTTGTGGTCGGCAAAATAAATGTTGCCAATGGGACTCATCGAGACACAACCTTTGATGGGGGGAAACTTCTTACCTAGCGGTATACCTTTCCCTGTTTTGAGGTTGTAGGAGAGCAGGACGAGATCACCCGTGGTGAGCAGCAGCCCTTGGGTAAGAATAGGGGCACATCCCACGATCTTTTTTCGTGGATGATGGGCCCAACGCAAGCGACCATCGCTGTCGAGGACGATGAGCTGCCCGTCACTGGTGGCAAAAGCAACAGAGCCATCTGAACCTACAGCGGGGCTCCAAACCTTGACCATGCCTTTGGCTCTGTATTTCCAGAGGAAGCGACCCTTGGAGGTGAAGGCGTAGAGGTGGTGATCTGCGGAACCCACATAAACATTTCCCTTGGCATCCACAGCGGGAGTGGACTGAACTCGATCTCCAACAAACACGCCCCACTTCTTGATCGGGCCAATTTTACCAGCCCCTTTGTCGGGTAATTTACAGCCCAAGAGCCCAAGAAAGAAACCAAAACAACCAAGTGTAAACATTAATCTGCTGAGAAGCTGCATAGTACGTATCAACCTTCCGTATAGTATTTGTGAGGAGCTTTGTTATGTTTCAAGTCTTGCTGAAAGTGCTCATCAAAGCACAGCCAACCCAGTGGGTCAAGAGCAATAACTTCTGGTTTCCTTGTCTCACTTCCGGTACCTTTTTTACCAGAGGTAGGAGGTTCATCATCAAGATGAACGCGATGACTGATAACCTGTTGGTGCAAATCTGATGTCTTTTTTATCGCATCATTTGTACAAACCATAAAAGGCGAATGGTGAAGTTGTTTTGAAGCATTCAACTGTGCAACCGGGGCAGTGCTTACTGGGTCGGTATTATATCGAAGGGTTGTTGGGAGAGGGCGGCATGGGGCAGGTGTTCCTATGTCATGATTCCGTACGACAGGGACGATATGCACTTAAGGTGATTCACCCTCACTTGGCACCATTGGAGGAGGTTCGCCGTCGCTTTTTGCAAGAGCTTAAGGTTACCGAGAGGCTGACCCATCAGGGCATCGTGCGAACATATAGCCTGGAACATCACCCCGCTTCTGGTTTATTCTTTTTTACGATGGAGTACCTTGAGGGAAAGACTCTTGAAGATATCCTTCTCGAAGCTCAGGAACTCCAGCTCAAACCACCCATTAGCTTGCTAGAGACCGCTCGAATCTTAAAAGAACTCTGTGAGATCTTGACCTATGCTCACGCTCAGGGTGTGATTCATCGAGATATCAAGCCCCCCAATGTGATGATCAGCAAAACAGGTGAACTCAAGTTGATGGACTTTGGAATCGCAAAACTCCTAGAAGATGCCCCAGTGAGACACACAGGATTTCAAGGCTCTGTCTATTATATGGCTCCCGAACAGCTACAAGGTGGAGCCCCTGTGACACCTGCCGCTGACGTTTTTTCCTTGGGTATTCTTGCATACCAACTGCTCACCGGCGAGATCCCTATGGGAGCTGTTCCCAATCCAAGCTATTATGCTTCTGCTATTACCTCTCGTGTGGATGATGTGGTAATGCGAGCCATCGCATTTGAAGCCCACAAACGCCACCCCACACCCTGTGCTTTTTGGTCAGACTTGGCCAAAGCACTCCAACCGATCTTGACTTTGCCAGGCAAGTCATTCACCAACCTCTCGAATGTCACGTGGCCAGAGGGAGCAGAGCCTGTCACATGGCATGCTGACGAGCTACTTGAGCCCCTCCGTTGCTTGCCTGTACATCCGACACCTGAACCTTCAACGCGAGTCTCGACATGCTCGTCGAGACTCAAAGAGGAAGAGTACAAGACGGATCGAGAAATGATTCCAGTCTCAGCTTCCGTTCTCGATCCAAGATGCAAAGGAACCGGTAGCTGGCCCGAATATGGAGGCTCTTCTCATCCCCGAGCACAAGCCCCTGGGGATGAGGCAACGTATGTCGATTTTTCAAAGCCACCTCGTTCTCCTTTGCCCAAAACTTCTTTCTCCCAGGAAAGCTTGTCTGGACTCTCTGAACAATATCCGGTCATACGAGAGTCGGGCTCTGGCGCAGGTCTTGTGCAGGGTAATGTGCCTTCTT
>JALTMC010000531.1:0-4886 GCA_027005175.1 Myxococcales bacterium | reverse complement strand
CCTTCTTCTGAAGACAGAGATGCTTCCACGTCCAAACTTGCCAAAGCGAAACTTGTCAAAGCGAAGTCTTCCATAGCCAATCTCATTTTAGACTTTGATCTCAAGGTGGGGCGGGCTACTTTGCCACTTCGAGAGACTCTTGGTTCCAATGAACCTACGATATCAGCGAGACGCGATGAAGCAACCATTGCTGAGAGACTGTCAACCCCACCTCCCCACTCCATACCTCATCGTGAGAATGAAACAGAGTCTGATCTCGCGGCGGTGGGAACCTTTCAAGGCTCAGGTGGGCTATCCCAGGTTGCTACTTTTACGAACAAAGGCCTCTCAAGCCAACCCCAAAATATACAGATGGATGCTTCCAAAACAACACCAGAATCCTATGCCATCTCCTCCAAACATCAAATGTTAAATCATGCCTCTTCGCCGACAACTCATGCCTCTTCGTCTCAGCCGACAACTCATGCCTCTTCGTCTCAGCCTATGTTTTTTACCGATGTGGATGATGAGATTCTTGCTCTGAATGAATTAACGGGATATCCCGAAGCGACCTTGCCCAAGACCAGCACTCACTCGCCTTCTGTAGCAAGTCTTACATCATTGCCCTCAAGTCGCTTTTCATCCATGACTTCGTTACCGTCACTGAACTCTGTATCCTATGGTAACTCGCTCACCACGCATTCTCCTTCTTCTACAAAATTTACTTCCACATCTCTACCGACATTGCCTTCTTCCCTAGAGAGAAAGCTTATCTTTTCCCAGCGTGGTGATCGTTTTATGGAGATGGTTAAGATTCCTGCAGGCTCGTTTTTGATGGGGAATCATCCAAGTGAGTTCTTCACAAATGACAATGAATGTCCTCAACGAACCGTTTATCTCGATGAATATTGGATCGCTCGAACGCCCATCACCAACCAGATGTGGAAGACTTTTGTTGATGAAAGCCAGTACACATGTAAGGACGAGAACTACCTCAAACACTGGATGGATGGGGCACCACCCAAAGACGCCTTGGAACATCCGGTGGTCTATATCTCCTTTGCTGATCTTGTGGAGTTTTGCTCTTTTTACAAATTTGAGATCCCTTCCGAAGCACAGTGGGAGCGGGCTGCCCGAGGTGACCAGGGAGCCCCATGGCCTTGGGGACATACCCAACCTCATCCAGGACTTTGTAACTTCTTTGAATCAGAACAAGACACAACGACCCCTGTCGGAATGTATCCAGAGGGAGCCAGTCCCTACGGTTTGCTCGATTGTAGCGGCAATGCATGGGAATGGTGTGTCGATGAGTGGAACCCCAACTGGCTAAAATCTATGGAAGAATCCCCCAGCAATCCCATATACCAAGCCTCTAAAGAGGTTATACCCGGTGTCGAACACTCCATTCGAGGCGGATGCTACCTCTATCGAGCCAGTGGCGTTCGCTGCTCTTTCCGCTACAAGTCCGCAAAACGAGCACCCTATATCAGTGCCCGAGTCATTAAGAAATTTTAACGAAGTCATCCATCGTAAGTCTCATTACTCTTGACTTTGCTCTACTTCTTCTCTCGCCATTTTTGCCATCGCAACTCTTCTTCCCCTACGGAAGCTTGACTTGCTTGACCTTCTTTCTCTTTGGAAGAAGCCTGACCTCCTTGACCTTCTTTCTCTTTGGAAGAAGCTTGACTTGCTTGACCTTCTTTCTCTTTGGAAGAAGCCTGACCTCCTTGACCTTCTTTCTCTCTGGAAGAAGCCTGACCTCCTTGACCTTCTTTCTCTTTGGAAGAGGTCTGGTCTTCTTTTGCGATATGTGAAAAGTTTTCGTCAGGAGCCCATTCTTGTGTGGGGAATGCCATCTCTTTGGGAGCGTTTTTGGCCAGCACAAGCGCAGACTTTGCACGGATCGCGACAGGTGTTGCTGCCACCTGAAAAGCCTCCCAGCCTTGTGTGGACGAGTGATCTGTCTCTTCTCGAATAAAGAGATCCGGGTCTGTTTTGGGAGCTTCTATTTCGGAGGGGGCTGGTGTGATGCCACTCTCTTGAAGTAGCTTGGCCTTTTCATCTTCCAATCGGAGAATTCGCTTGTTTTGTTCCACAAAACGCTGGGAAAGTTGGTATACCATATGCCCGACCCAGGGGTTGAGCTTTTCTAGTTCTTCCACAACCATCTGTTGGTTGAGAAGCTTGACGGTTGTTGTTTCCAGTGCAACAACCGTAGCTGAACGTGGCTCTTTCGTAAATACGGAGAGTTCACCGATAATCGAGCCTGAGGCTCGTGTCGCAAGGAGCTTCTTTTTTCCATCCACCTGAACAAAGATCTCTACCACTCCATCGATGATCTGAAAGGCCTGCTCACCTTCTTCACCCTCGTGGATGAGAGTCTCACCCTCCTGGTAGACGCGCTGCTCAAACATCTGGCCTGAGTTCGAGAGGTCTTCCAGATCTCGCAAGACTTCCTTAAAACTTTGGTATCGTTCGTCTATGTTTTTGGCCAACATCTTGGAGCAGATCTGAGACAGGCGTAAGGGGATATCACCTCGAACCTCGTGGAGTGGTGGTGGCTTCACTTGGTGAAGGTCGTAGAGAAAGCGTTCAAGGTTGTCATAAGAGAAGGGAAAGCGGCCTGTGAGGGCGCGGTACATCACAATTCCTGTGGAGAAGATGTCGGACGCTGGCGTCAGTTGGTTGCGAGGACGCTCTGTTTGTTCCGGAGACATAAAGGGGATTGTTCCTTCTATACGATCGCTCCGATCGTGGATGATCTCCTCCGCTTTGGCGTCTTTGCCATACTCATGCAAGAACTCTTCATACCGGGAGGGAGCAAACAAATGGGCCGTTCCCCAGTCGAGAATTTGAACCTCACCATACTGACCCAACATGATATTCGACGGCTTGATATCCAGATGAATCACACCTTTGTCGTGGACAAAAGCCAGTGTTTCACAAAACTTGGTGAAGATCTTAAGTCCTTGTGCCAACGGAAGCAGCTCACCTGCATCTTCCAAACGAATCAAAAGATCTTCCAGGTCTTCACCTTCAACCAATTCCATGGTGTAGGTGAAGTCTCCTTCGGGTCCAACAAACGCATCGTAGATGGAAATCACACCTGGATGCTTGAGGTAGCTAATCAGACGGACTTCATTGATGATAGAACGAAGCTGACTTCGGTCGTCTCGATAGTTTTCATGAAGTGTCTTCTGGGCAGCGGCTCGGTTGAGGTTGTTGTCAAAGCAGCAGACAACCGTACCAAACCCGCCTTCCCCCAAATACTTCACTGTATAATATCGCCCATCATTGCCCTGGTAAGACTCCAGCATCTCCTGACTCTCCAAAGAGAGCTTTTCCACGCTTTCTCGACTGCGAGTCTTTTTTCCCTTGTTTCCGAAGATAGAAAACATATTTTATTCTCTTCCTGCTCAGGTGTCTGATTCTAAAACGGAGTCTCGAAATACTAACAGGGAAAGTCCTCGGGGGTCAATGTGGTTGTTGGGCCACAGAACTGTCGAGCCATTGGCTTGTCGAGCGGTCAAGCCATTGGAACGTTGGGCCGCTGGAACGTTCATCTCAAGCTTGGATGAGTCGTTGGAACGTTCATTCCAGACTTGGATGGGCCGTTGAGCTATTCAGCCGTTCAGTTGTTCAGCCATTCATTCCAGGCTTAGATGAGTGGTTGGTGGTTGCTTTCAGGTCTAGATGGGCCGTTGGTGGTTACTTCCAGGTTTGGTTGAGTGGTTGGGTGGTTGCTTTCAGGCTTGGTTGAGTTGTTGGGTGGTTGCTTTCAGGCTTGGTTGAGTGGTTGGGTGGTTGCTTTCAGGCTTGGTTGAGTGGTTGGGTGGTTGCTTTCAGGCTTGGTTGAGTTGTTGGGTGGTTGCTTTCAGGTTTAGATGAGTGGTTGGGTGGTTCATCTCAGGCTTGGATGAGTTGTTAGGTGGTTGCTTCCAGGTTTGGTTGAGTTGTTGGTTTCAGGCTTGGATGGTTCCAGGCTTGGATGAGTTGTTGATGGTTATTTCCAGGCTTGGATGAGTGCGTTGTAAGCTTGTAACAATCGTTGGCGTATCGGGGTAGCTAAGGCCATTATTTTTTCTTGGGCTTCCAGGTATTGTTGTCGGCCTTCGACTGTTTCAACGGGAATGGGAGCCAGTCCATCGTTCCGCATATCGTAGGGACTGGCCTGTACATCGACGGTTCGAGCTTCTACTGCGAGCAGAAAAGTATCTGCCAGCAGCTCACTGCTTACCCAGGGAGAGATCTTGTAGGCCCATTTGTAGAGATCCATGTTGGCGTGTAAGCAGCCTGGTTGTTCGTAGTCTTGTTGGTTTTCTCGTGTGAGCGTAATGCGATTCATCGGTTGGGCTGGGGGGGTGAAGAATCGAAAGGCGTCAAAGTGGGTGCAGAGCAGAGGGCGTGATTCTACAAACTCTGCGATGGCCTTTGGGTCTAATCGCAGCGGGAGTTGGTCGTGTCTGGGCTTGGGGCTCTTGTAGACCATGGCCCATTCATGCATCCCGAAGCAGCCCCATACAGGTGGCCGTTCCATGGTCTGAGCCAACAGATCTCGAATCCAGCACACAGTTGCTTTGCGCTTCTCAGGAAAAAGCCTCGGATCCAAAGCGACCCCTGACTTCATTTGTGCAAACCCTTTTCGTTCCAGGAAAGCCTTCGCAGCTTCTCCTTGTAAGGCAACACCAAGCCCAGGTGTCCATCGCAGTAACGTGCCGGGTCGAAAGTTGTAGTACTCAAACAGAAAATCCAGCAATGGCTCTTTCTGGTGCCAACTGCGGCGCTGCAGATAGCCTCGTAACATCGGACCCAATCGCTCTTCATGTGCAGCAGAACGCTGCTGCCAGACAGACTCCGACCACACCGTCGACAACCATGGCTCTAAGTCATGTAACATTTCTATACCT
>JALTMC010000530.1 GCA_027005175.1 Myxococcales bacterium | reverse complement strand
TCCATCTGTAGGGGGAGAACGTCAATTTTTGAGTGTGACGTGTTCGTAGAGGTTTCGCTTTCTTATGACCAACATTCCAACGTTTTGCTTTACTTCCTTGCTCCATCCCACTACAAATCAAGTCTGCCGCGTCTCACCTTTCGTTTGCAACGAAAAGGTAGACTCCCCCACCCGAAAAGACTCTAGGAGCGGAGCTTCAAAGACCTGGACACCTTTCACAAAGGTGCCATTTTGACTTGTCAGATCACGAACACAAGGGCCACTCTCAGAGAGATGGATCTCACAGTGATGCCGACTGACAAGAGGATCCTCAGGAAGCGAGATCTCACACCAATCAGCCCGCCCAACCACCATCATTTCTTTATCAAGAGCAACCTCAAGTCCCTCATGCGGACCCGAGATACACTGCAACGACATCTCACCCACAGAAAAAGAATGTGAACGAAAGAGGTTAAGTCGATGATTTTCCCCCTCCATAAACAAGTCGTGAAAGTCAGAGGGACGGTACAAGAAAGGTTTTCCCTTGAAAGTTACTTGAGGTAGCTGGAGTTTCTGTTATCCCGCAATCCACGGGGCCATGGACTGTTGGCGAGGCCGAGGCTATCAGTCCAGACAGCGAAGATAGTTCCACCGTTGGTTCCCACATAAAGAGTGCCGTCCTTACCAATGGCAGGATGACCCGCAAACGGTTCACGTGAAGTGACACTGCGCTCCACCTTTCCGCGAGTGGGATTGATAAACTGGATCTCTGGGTCAGTCGAGTCAATGCTGGCGATATAAACCAAACCGCCCGCTCCAATCGTAGGAGCAAAAGTAATCTCATCGTTGACTGAGATCGTCACACCATTGGCCCACAAGATGTTGGCAGGTTTTGCATCACTCTTTGTGACCTTGTAGAGTTTTCCTCCGAAAGTTCCAAAATACAGAAAGCTCTGATGGATAACGACCGTCGTGGTAACAACACCAAACCGAGTTTGGGGTGTCCACTTTGCTTTTCCATCTTTACCATAGGCATGCAGGCTGCTACCACCTGTATAGATCGTACCATCCACATCAGTACTGATATATCGACAAGGTTCTTTGCCACCAAGAGACTTCTCCCAACGTTTCTCGCCCGTTGCTTTAATCGCATGCAGTGACAAGTCTTTACCACATACGTAGATCGTACCATCCGGACCAACAGCAGGTGGGGATGTGACCGTGCTATTCAGAACGTAGTTCTTACTCCACACAGAGGTTCCCGGTTTTTTAATGGCTTGTATTGTATTTCCTGCTGCTACGATAATCGCATCATCTTTTCCAAGGGCCGGAGGGAATTTATGACCTTCCGCTGTCAACTTGGCATTCCACGCTGTTCCTTTTTTCACAGGATCAATCGCATATAAGAATTTTGTTTGGGTCGTCAGATAGATCGTACCATCCGAGCCCATCACGGGAACAGACAATTTGGGACCCAGCGATGCCATAGTCCATAACTCTTTCCCATCCGTTGCATCCAGAGCGTTAAACGCTTTCGCGGAAACATAGACCGTTTTGCCATCGGGCGAGAGCACCATGCTTTTGACAGCTCCCTGAACACTGACACTCCAACGAATCTTACCAACATTTGGATTGGGCTCAGGCTTTACAGGATCTTCTTTGGGAGGAGCTTCTTTGACAATATCTTCTTGTCCAGCATCCTTTCCAGGATCTTCCTGCCCTCCGTCCCCAACAGCTTTCTCTGAAGCGACCTCCCCCACAGACTTCTCCCCCTTCGACGTTTCACCTGTTGTTTTCTCTGCAACGACCTCTTTCGACTTCTCATCTTTCGAGTCATTTGAGCACCCAGAAAATCCAGAAACACCATAAAAGCCCAACACAAAGCTCCATATACAAACCAGCCAAAGACTCTTCCGCATCACCTGCGCTCCCTTTTTAGCAATATTTTCATACAACTATATTACAGTTCATGAGAGCCCTTGTCAAAATCACCGAACACCGCCATCATAAGAAACGAGCAAGTTCCGACTGGGCTCATGTTCGAGCTCCAACCCAACACGTGAGTTCCGACTGGCCCGTTATTTATTTCCATTCAGCCTCCATTTCCATTCAGCCTCATGTACAAGTTGGATTCCTGAGACTTGAGGCCATCAAGAACACTTTGCGAACATCGAGATGAAAGCAAAAGGCCAAATCAATGTTTCGAACATCCTGTGACAAGACTTCTCATGGAATCAATCCATCTCACCATCCTACAAAGCTCTTCCACGCGATCATAGGGTTTGGATGTATCCTTTCTCTTTGGATGATGTATATACCACCAGCGATGGCAAGACCACGAATCAGACAGATCCACACAACCTGGGAGAGTTTGATGGGTAACCAGCTCTTTCAGGCTTATTACTGTGTGGGCCTGGTGGGTGATCTCTATCGAGCCAACGTGTACAAGAAGGGAAAAGCCCGTCGGGTGATCAGGCTATTACACTCCATGCTCAAACGCGAAAAGAAATTTATAAAAAAGGTCCGAATTGGACGAGGGCGAAAACAAAAGGCACTATACCGCCATATTCGAGCGACCATTGATCTGCTGTTGCTTGCCCTACAAAGCCTAGACCAGAATGTTCAGGGTCGGGTCGGTGCCAAGATCAAGCAATTCTTGCAGTACCGCAATGCAGCAGCCCAAGACCTCTCCAAGCTTCTTCAACATCGAGGACTCAAACGACGCCGTCGTTATGGTGGTGGTCGTCGTAGAGCAATGGGCTACTTAAACCAACACCTGGGTCCTGACCTTGCTTATGGATACCTGCTGATTGGATTGGTCGCAGATGGTTACTTTCAGTTGGTTCTGAATCAAGCTCGAACCAAAGATTATCTTTCCACCAATCTGCGATTGCTTCAGTCTGGGTCAAAAAGTTTGAGTTATGTACAGATGGGGATGAGAGGCTCTGATCGCAACACCATTCAGAGGGTCCGTAATGGCATGAACGCTATCTATCAAATGGGTATTGTGCTAGGACAGTTCTCCCGCACACGAAAGCGTGTGTACCTACAACGATACCAAATGCTGCGACGCCTCGCTTGGCGGCATGTTCAGCCCTTTGCGGGTCGCTAGCATCCACTCTATTCAAAACAGAAAACCCACTATGACTGAACCGACCTTTCACACACTGTCCAATGGACTTGCCACAGTTTTGTGGCCGCAGAACCATCTCAATTCCCTTGTATTCGGCCTGTATATCCGTGTGGGTTCACGCTTTGAATCCCCCGAACAGGCAGGCATCACACACTTCTTAGAGCATGTTTTGTTTCGTGGAAATGCGAGCTACTCCACCTCCTTGGAGATGAACCGCACCTTCGAATCCTGGGGGGGCTCACTCAATGCCTACACAACCCGGGAATACATGTATTTCCACGGCCGACTGCACCCTCAATTTCTCGAAGAATGCCTCGCTTTTGTCAGTGCCTTGGTTCGACAACCTCAATTCGCAGATATCGATCTGGAACGCAATATCATCCTGGAAGAACGTCTTCAGGACGTTGATAGCGATGGTCAACTTCTCGAAGAAGATGATGTCTCCCGCTCTGTCTACTGGGACGAACACCCACTGGGCTATCCGATCATTGGAACACCCAAAGCCATCAAAGAGATCGACAAAAATGCACTGATGCAACACTTCCAAAAATACTTTGGAATGCGCAATGCGATCCTCTGCTTGAACGGGAAATTTGATCAAGAACAGGCCAGTGGGTTGTTGGAAACTCACTTTGGTGATCTTCCCGCAGGAGAGGCACACACACCACCCGCTCTCCCCACCCCACCGAATCCAGCCAGCAACACCGCCTTTGTTCATCATGACAGCAGCCAGATAGCCCTCTTAATGTCTTTTCGAGGCCCCGCCCCGAAAGATCCATCCTATGTCCCGATGCAGCTCGTAGATCGCATCCTTGATGACGGAATGAGCAGCCGCCTGTGGCAGCGCATTGTTGAAAAACGCGGCCTCTGCTACGACCTCTGGACCTCTATCGACACATACCACGATATCAGTATCTTCGACATCGGTGCCAGTGTTGCTCCAGAACGAGCAGTGGAACTTGTCGAAGAGATCTACCGAGAGATCGTTCTTCTTCGCGAAAAAGGCCCCTCTGCCGATGAACTTGCCCATGCCCGACAACGTTGGATCTTTCGTCAGTCTTTCTTACCTGACCACGCCGCCGCTCTCAACGAACACTTGGGTGGTCATGTCCTCTACGATACCTACACTCCCCTGGTCCAACAACGTCAACGCATGGAAGCGATAACTCTCGACAACCTCAACAACATTACCCAACAAATGTTCCAACCCGAACGCCACATCCTCACCGCCGTCGGTCCCCTCCGAAAAAGCCTCAAACGCAGACTCCGCACAGCAATGGAGATGCTTTAACTCCCCCAAACGCTCGACGAATCAACCCAAACACCCAGCGAACTCCCCCAAACGCTCGACGAGTCAGCCCAAACGCTCGACGAGTCAACCCAAATACTCAGCCGCCCGGCTCCTGTGTTCAGCCGCCCAGTTCAGTTCAAGTCAAGCATTCGTCGCCTCAGTTCTGCATAACAGGCTTTGTGGGAGACATCGCTTCGTCGCTTCAGTTCTGCATAACAGGCTTTGTGGGAGATATCGCTTCGTCGCTTCAGTTCTGCATAACAGGCTTTGTGGGAGATATCGCTTCGTCGCCATGGAATCCTGTTTAACTTTCAGTTCTCATACGTTCCGCTGGTGGAAAGACCACCACGAAGCAGGTACCTCCGGTTTCGCGGCTATGACAAGAGATGGTTCCGCCATGACCTACGATAATTTGTTGAGTGAGTGGAAGGCCGAGACCGGTTCCCTCTTCTTTGGTGGTGAAAAAGGGGTCAAAGATCTCTTTGCGTTCTTCTTCTGGAATACCGGGTCCATTGTCACAGATCTTGATTTCAACGCCTTCGGGTACAAGCCTTGTTGTGATAAAGAGTTCACCATCCCTATCGGGATCGGAGGCTGCGGCCTGGATAGCATTGTGAAGCAAGTTTAACAAGGCTTGACGAAGCTGCCGTTGATCTACGTTGATCGCAGGCAAGTCGTCGGCCAACAATACCTCCCAGGAGATATTTCGTTGTAGCAGCTCTCCGGCAAGAAATTCCATGGTTCCAGCAAGCAATGGATTGACATACGCAGATTCGAGTCGTGGAGGAGGAAGGGCAGCAAAGCGAAGATACTCCTCAGTGATTTGCGTTAAGCGCTCCACTTCCTCCATGGTAGCATGCAAAACAGCCAGTGCTTCTGTGGCGTTGGGTAACTGCTCTGTATCTTCTTCGAGTAACTCCAAGTTGAGTCCGATAGCATTCAACGGATTGCGCACTTCATGTGTGATCTGAGCAGCCAGACGACCAATGGCAGCCAATCGCTCTGACCGCAACAGCCTCTCCGAGCTGACTTGCAGTTCTCGATACGCCTCTTCCAGTTCTTGTCGTTTTTGGGCAAGCTTTCGCTCCCTCTCTTCAAGAGAACGTGCCATTCGGTTAAAAGCTTCTGCAAGTACACCGATTTCATCTTTTGATGGCATATCAACTTTAAGCTGGTAATCCCCTGCACCAATTCTCTGAGTAACCTCAACAAGTTTGGGAATTCGTGCCAAAGAGCGCCGACTTAAGATCAAAACAACAAGAGAGACAAGGATTGCCAGGATCGATAAAAGAACCAGCGCCAAAGTCGAGCGACGCTCGGCCCGCTCAGCCTGCACCACAACCTGAGCCAGCCGTGCATCCATTTCACGCCCAAGCTGCCGAATCTCTCGACGCAACAAGCGGTCACGACGACGAAATGTTGCAAGGGATGCCAACCTCACAGCTCGTGGAGAACGATGTTTAACGTGCTGTTCCAATCGCAGCAACGAAATATGATAGAGACGCAGATATTTTGCGATCCGCAACGTGGAGAGTTGAAGCTTCTGCAACATTAAACGATTTTGGGGAGACCCGTGTTGCACCCATCCCTGAAGTTGAGCTTGTGATTGTTGAAACAACACCCCGGTGTAACGCAACCTCTGAAAGAGAGAGGTGCTCCAGCCAGCGGGTGACGATGTCAACAATCGTTGGGTGTCGGGTTTTTTGTTAAATTGCCAAGCATCCATATGAGATGCTAGCTTCGTCAAAGGGAGATAACCACGTTTGAGCAATCGCAGTTGGTCACCAATCAATTGCAGCCGATACAAACTCCATAGATCCACAGAGAGTAACAAGAAGAGCACAAAACCAACTCCCGCAAGGAGTTTGGTAGAAAGTGACAGATGAACTTGTTTCATAGCCTCGCTTTACCAAAAGTCGTGCAAAGCCCCTTCCCGCTTACGGGTCCGGCAGAATCGACAGTATTGTGGACGTGGGAAAGGGGGAACGCCAATCAGACTGGAGTCATACAGCCCCCAACCCTAACCTTAAACTCAGGATGGGACAAAACTCACCAATGATAGCTTGACATATCCTCCGTTGGTAGAGATCGCTCTCCAAGCCCAACCTAACCTGCAACCTAGGTTTGAAGCAAGCACGACCATCGTCATAAAGAGGCCCAATAGGCTAGACAGAGACTCAATAGGCTAGACAGAGACTCAACATGCTAGACAGAGGCTCAACATGCAAAACCAAAGGCGTCGTCACTCATAATGAGTTGACCCGCTGCGTCACAAAGCTTATTCTGCCAGGCGAAGGATTGTTTGCCTGCAACCCACTCCCTTCCATTGAGGGGTCGAGAAGGAAGAAGATGATGAAACGAATCGGTGTGGTATTAAGTGCCGTTTTTGCATTGGAATTACTTGGAGCATTTACCTCGGTAGGAGTGCAACAGGCTGAAGCCAAAAAGTATAGCTTCAGGCGGCACATCTGGCCAACCATTCGCAGATATTGTTCAAAGTGTCACCGACCGAAGCGGGTAAGGAAAGGCAAGAAGAGAGTGATAAAGATCTCTGGTGGCCTGAACATGAAGACTTGGAGGCTGGCCTATAAAAACATGGTCGGACAAGCGAGTAAGCAAGCCAAAGAGGGTTTCCAGATCGTCTTTCCTGGCCAACCTGCATTCTCCTATCTGTATTACAAGCTTGTGGGTAACCACAAGTCACCCAATGTTGGAGGCAAAGGCAAACGTATGCCTCGCAAGAAAAGACGTCTTGCCGCCTGGCGTATCAATCGCATCGTGAAATGGATTCAACAAGGAGCCAACAAATAAGCCGCTCTGTCTTGCCCCACTCCAAAGCAGCCACTCCATCAACGTCAACAACCCCCACCCCATCCGGACTTCGTCCTGTCGATACTGCCGGGTCCACGATCGGAAAGGGGCTTGAAAAAGACCGAAGTTGACCAGCCTTGGCTCCTTCGCGAGCACAACAGTATCGACAACGGAGCTTTTGGAGGGAAGGGGAGCAACACGGGACGATGTGTCAGATTTGAACCATACATCGACTTCATGTTGTGATATTACATCGACTTCATGTTGTGATATTGATAGTTGTGTAGAGTCCGATCCATTTTTTACAAAGAGAGTTGACAATCAGCATGTGTTGGTGGAAGAAATCCCTGTTGTGTTTTGTATTGGCCGCCGGTTTCCTTTGGGGTGGCTGCAAAAAGAAGTCTCCCTCCTTACTCCGCTTGCATCTATCACGAGATATCGAGTTCTCGCATACCAGCAAAGCCTTATTAAAAAAGCTTAAGCTCGCCCAGGCACCTCTTCTCAAGCAGCTACGCAAACACCTTGAGCAAGAGAAAAGCTTTCTTTGGTTTTCAGAGAAAAACAAACCTCCAGCCACAGGGTACAAGCTCCGTGTGGCGTTGGGGATGATGCCTTTGCCTGCGGATCGCAAACGTCGTCGAATTCGTCTCCGCTGGTATATTAGCTACCGCTTGGTGCCTGTCACATCCGGTCGGGAAGTGTTGAATGTGCAGGAGTCTCGCACGATGAGCTACGCTGTAAAAGATAAGTTTCCCAAACGAGAAACGGTAGCCAAGCTCTTTCGTGACTTGTGGAAGCGTGGTGCTCAATCTCTGTCAGCCTATGGAAAACTCTACCTGGTGAGTTCTCATCAGTTGATGCTCCAACTCAAACAAAAAGATGCCTTTCTTCAACGACACGCCACTCAGATCTTGGCCCGGCGACAATACAAAGCAGTGATACCCCTCCTCATCAAGCAGCTAAAAACCAAGAATCGCACTCTACTATTAACAACGGTAGGTGCGCTAGTTCGGCTTCGTGCACGCAAAGCTGCAGTCCCTCTGATTCAACTGGCTCGACAAAGAGAGGGAGCTTTTCTGGCGCAGATCCTCTCTGCTCTTTCGGAGATCGGAGGGGAGGCAGCCAAGGGGTTTCTCTTTACCATTGCAAGCTCCCACAACATACCCGCCATTCAGCAAACAGCCAAAGAAGCCCTTCTAGAACTCAAACAACGTGAAGCCAAAGCCTCCCAACACACGCCTCCTCGCAAAAAGCGTGTCAAGGAAGAATGATCCATCCCCCCCACCCCGTCCAGACTTCGTCCTGTAGATTCTGGAAAGGGTTTCCACGCTCACAACATAAGAGGTTTTTTTCTGATGACAAACATCATCACAGTATCATCACCTCACCACAACAAAGAGAGTGCAGCACAGAATATCTTCAAAATTCCAGAAAGCTGACATGAAAGATGGTTCTCTGCTATAGAAAAGAGGTCCACATCCGTCGAAGGCACAATGCAGGAAATGGATTGTGCCAGAAACATTGGCTGTTTGAGAAAGAAAGTTTCACAATGAAAAGCATATTTCAAATCGTAGTGGGATTGGGTTTGGGTCTTCTCACGTTGTCTTCCTGTCTTCCTACACAGACTCGAACCAACACCCCCACCAGCAACCTTAGACTTCAGGAATACTTTCCCCTCCGAGTTGGCGCAACATGGAAGTATAAGATCTACAGCTACATCACTCGGCGCAGTAAGTTCTTCGAACGTCGTATCGTCAGACAAAAAGGAAAGAAGTTCCTTGACAATGCCAAAGCTATCTACAGCTACGACACATACGGACTTCGAGAGGGCCTCCGCTACCTGCTCAAGTATCCACTCAAGGTGGGCAATCGCTGGCTCAGTGTTGTCGGTGTAACGACAATTGAACGCTATCTGATCACCAATGTGGGTCGTACTGTGAGTGTTCCTGCCGGAACCTTCAAGAACTGCATCGTAGTGCGCTCTCGGCAAAAAGTAGATCGCAAACGTACCCTTGAGGCTCGGTTCTACTTTGCACCCAATGTCGGCTTTGTAAAGATCATCCAGGTTATTGAAGAAAGTGGTACACGAAAACCACAGTTCAAACTAGAACTTGTCACCTACAAATCAGGCCAACCTCCCCAATCCACTCCCAAACCCCACACAAAGACCACTCCCAAACCCCCCACAAGCTCCGCCCCCAAAGCTGCTCCACCGAAATAACCCACACAAACCCCTGACTTCAAGAAGCTTACACAAACCCCTGACTTCAAGAAGCTTACACAAGGTTTTGAAATACTATTTCAGTTTCCAGCGTGCGACTTGACCGTAGAGGTTGCGAGGGAGTTCCTCTCGGAATTCGATTAATTTGGGATGCATATAGTGGGGAAAATGCTCTTGGAGATAGGCCAAGACGGTGCGGGAGGTGAGGGGTCTTCCAGGGGCTTGAGCATCAACTTCCAGAAAGGCTTTGAGCTTTTTATCATGATCGACCTTGCATAACACAGCGTCGAGGATTTGTGGATGTTTTCTGAGCTGTTGCTCCATGGGTCGAATGGAGAAGTGACCATCGCGGTATTCGATCATATCTTCCACATGACCTTCGATCTGGAGATGTTTCTTGCGATCGAGAGAGCCCCAATCTCCCGTGGAGAGCCAGTCGGTAAAAGAGCTCTCCATTTGAAAAAAGATGGACTCTGTATTCAGACGTTCTAGGCTCACCTGCTTGCCACGCAACAGGATCTCACCCCGCAGTGCTTCACCAGGGCGGAGATGACGTTGTAGATGAGGCTCTCGCTCCACACGATGCTCAAGACCTGGCAGTAAGCGCCCAACCCCCTCCTCATCGGAGGTGGACCAAGCCACAATGCCGCCACAACCCTCAATTTTGTAAGCACTGTACAAAGGAGTTGGCCAAGCTTTGCGAAGATCGTCGGGGACAGTTCCTCCAAGGACCCAGAGCCACTCTAGCGACAGCGCATCCGCATGTTGTGCAGAGAGGTCCTCTCCCCATTCAACAACACGCCGCGATGTGGTCAGGCACACAGAGGAGGAGGATTGAGATCGCTCCGCCAGCTCTGCAAGAGAGACATTGGGTGCGAGGGAGATTTGAGCATCCCCGAGCAAGACCCCCAACCCTACTTGCAACAGGGTATTGCTCACAGGAAGATCGAGCAAGGCTGTCTCGATGCTTTGGGCAACGCGCTGCCAATCTTGAGCCAGAGACTCAATGGAGGACCAGATCTGACCTTGTGACAGAGAGACCCCCAAGGGAGGCTGCCAGGCACCTGCCGACAAAGAGAGCACAGCCCGACGTGAGGCATCCCACGCAGGTAAGGTTGGAGGCCCCTGTGATTCGGCCTGCTCCAGAGCACCTTCGAGCAATGACCAGTCATTGGGAGAGTGACTGCCTTGGACAATCCCCCAATTCCAAGAGAGGAGTTCTTCATGACGAAGCAAAGCCTTCGCCAGTTTGTCGTGAACAATTCCACCTGAGACCTCTGCCGACTGAACCCAACGAAAGCTCTCATCCAGAGAGAGGTCTTGTGGCAGTAAGAGGACACTCGCTCCCAAGTGCCACGTTGCCAAGACAGAGGCAAAGAGATCAACAGAAGGCGGAAGAGAAACGGCCACCACCTGGTTGACAGAGACATGTCTATCAGCCAGAGCACGAGTCCAAGTTTCGACTCGTTGAACAAAGGCCAAACCATCCCAGGTGCGATCGTTTTCCACCCACAACGATTGATCCATCCTTTGGCCAGCGAAGTCCAAACAAAATGCCAATTTATTCATTTTTTCAGTCATCCTTACTCTCTCCTTCACAGGTAAGTACATCCGAGGATAACGATATGTCTTTGCCTGATATTCCAAACCTCTTGATCTTTTGCGAAGAGTTTGATACTAGTACGCACCCTTGGAAAGAAGCCCCTTATGTCTAAAGGAGAATTCGGGTGATAGAAACGTTTCTACTCTTTGCACAGAAAACCCCACCAGGTGGCAATATGGTGGTACAATTTGTGCCTTTTATTTTGATCTTTGTTCTCTTTTGGTTTCTCATTATCCGTCCCCAGCGCAAGCGTGACAAAGAACATCAAGAAATGCTCAACAGCTTAAAAACGGGCGATCGTGTTGTCACGCGTAGTGGAATGTTTGGCGAAGTGGCTGAAGTGACTCCCCAGGCGGTCGTCATTGAAATTGCTCCAAGAGTGAAAGTCAGTATGCAAAAGCAGGCTGTCGCAAGTATTGCCGCTCCTTCGGGTGCAGGAAAAGGAGCCTCCGCTCCGACTTCCAGCAAAGAAGAAGAATTTTCTTCTTCAACCAAGAAGAAGAAAAAACGTAAGAAGTAAGTCTTCGGTTTAAGGCTGAGACCCCCTTTCTTTTCTTGGTTTTCAATGGGGAAAAGAAGAAGGCTCACAGCACTCTCCGTTGTTCTTTGCGGCTTTCTGATGGGAAGTAAGACATGATTTCCTCTCTCTTTGATTGTTTTAAATTTGACAATCATGTCAGATGAATCACGTTTACCTGAACATTGTGTGCCGCGATTTTTTGTGTGCGATAACGAGCAAGATGTTTACGACAGAACAGGTGATGAAAACCATCACATTCACTGTATACTATCTTGCAGCAGGCACCGAAAAAAAACCAACTCTTTTCTCACATATTAGTATTCGAGGTTGATCGCCGTGGGTAGCAACTGGTGGTTTAAGTTTGTATTGACAATCGGATTAATTGCATTGGCTGTTCGAGCCTTGGTTCCCACATTTGGGATCCCAAAGCCTGAATTTATGCCTGTCTTTCGCGTAGTGTATGAACTCAACGCCGCAGGTCAGGTCGTAAAAGACAGTGCTGGTAAGCCGAAGATCAAATATGAGATTCATAAGTCTGGCAAGAAAAAAGGCAAAGTCGTGAAGGACGAGAATGGGGACCCTGTACCCATTTTCGCTCGTGACAAGCAAAATCGATGTATTCCAGAGTGGACGTACAGCAAAGCTTACGTCTTGGACAAAAGCGGCAAGAAGCTGCTCGATCCAAAGACCAAAAAGCCGGTCATCAAGACGTACAAGACTCGGGTTTCGATTTACAATCGTAAAAAGAATGAAAAGCCGATCGACACACGTCAGGAATTCATCAAGATCCCGAAGAAAGACACCAACGGGAATGTGATCACAACAACCAGTTGGGTCACAAAGACCAAGGTCATTACAACGCCAAAGCTCGATAAGAATGGAAAGCCTGTCAAAGACAAAAAAGGCAACCCCATCATCAAGAAGCGTATCGAGGTCAAGAAGGTAAAGAAGAAGACTCCGGTTTTGGAATTAGCTCCGATGACAGACGCTGTCTGGTCGCGATGCTATCTACCCAAGTGGTACCGAAAGCTCTTTCCTTACAAGCGCAAGCTTCGTTTGGGACTTGACCTTCAAGGTGGAACACACCTTGTTATGAATGTTGATGTTGAAAAAGCTCTGGCAACCAAAGCTTCCAGTTTGGCAGACGACTTAAACCGCTTCTTGCAAAAGAAAAAGTTGGTTCCTGCCACCAAGAAAGATGCAGGTGGTCAGACCCAAGGTAGTCGTTATATCTTTCATCCCAACAACGCAACCTATGTCAACGTCACCATTCCCGATAGCAAGAATATCGCGAAGTTTCGACAGCTGATTATGGGTGGAAAGTTCCGGGACAATATTAAGCTGCAACAAGGTGCCAAAGCCAACCAGTTTATTGTTCGCTATGATGATGAGAGTATCAAACGCTCTCGTGAAGCGGCGATCAGTCAGGCGATTGAAACCATCCGTGGTCGTGTTGACTCCCTCGGTGTATCAGAGCCTTCCATCACAAAGTACGGTGAAACTCAAATCGTCATTCAGCTTCCCGGTCTGAAGAATCCACGACGTGCCAAAGAGTTGATTGGTAAGACTGCGTTGCTAGCCTTTCACGTCGTGGAAGATGACCACAACGACTCCCAAGTCATTTTCGCAGCGATGAGTCAAGGGTTGCCCAAAGGTATTATCTCTCAAGTCCAAAGCTACAATCGTCCCGCAGAAGCCAAGCAATCCAGTGGCTATGACCGTTTCTTCTACTCCGAAGATAAGGCTCTCCTTCAAAAATGGATCAAAGGTTGGAACAAAAAACTGGCAACAGGCTTCACCAAAGGAACCTACAAGCAATCGTATGTTTTGATGTTGGGCCAGTATGACAGAGGCACTACCACCACAGACAAAACAGAGTTGCCCTGGCGAACCTACTTGTTGTGGCGTAAACCGTCCCTGACAGGTGAGGTTCTCGAAGAAGCAAGACCTCAAATTGACAGCCAAAGCAATCGCCCTGAGGTTGGCCTCAACTTCAACTTGCGTGGTGCGGACCTGTTTGAACAGATGACAGGTGCTCACATCGGGCATCGCTTCGCGATCGTTCTTGAAGGCAAAGTAGACTCAGCTCCCGTTATCCAAACTCGTATTGGTGGCGGTCGCGCACGAATCACCTTAGGTGGTACCAAGAGCTACGAAGAAAGTATGCAAGATGCCAAAGACCTCTCCTTTATCTTGAAATCGGGCTCTTTGCCTGCTCCTGTGAATATCCTCTATGAAAAGACCATCGGCCCTGCCTTGGGACGTGACTCCATCAATCGTGGTGTCTTCTCCTTGCTCACAGGCTTCTGTCTTGTTCTCATCTTTATGATCTTGTACTACCGAGCATCTGGATTCAATGCCGTCATCGCACTGCTCCTCAACATGCTGTTTGTAACGGGTGTGATGGCAAGCTTCGGTGCAACACTCACACTCCCAGGCATGGCGGGAATTCTTCTCACCATTGGTATGGCAGTGGACGCAAACATCCTCATATTCGAACGTATTCGTGAAGAGCTAGGTGTGGGTAAGGCTGTCCGTGTTGCAGTCCAAAATGGTTACGACAAAGCGTTTGTCACAATTATTGATGCGAATATCACCACAGCTATCGCAGGTATCGTTCTTTACCAATATGGTTCTGGTCCCATTCGTGGATTCGCCGTAACCCTATTGATCGGAATTATTTGTTCAGTGTTCACCGCTCTCTTTGTGACCCGGCTCCTGTTCGACTTGTATATTCGACGCCGCCATATCTCACGTTTGAGCATCTGATAGAACTTACAACAGCAAACCTTTCGATAGAGATACAGACGAATCGGAGAGCATGTGTTATGCCCAAATTCTTTCGAGTCCTCCCAGCAGGCATCAACTACGACTTTGTAGGATTCCGCAGCCGGTTTCTCATGGTTTCAGGAATCGCCGTAACCGCAGCCTTTATCCTCATGAGTGCCCGTGGCCTCAACTTTGGTATCGACTTCTCAGGTGGTACCGAGATTCAGATAAACTTCACAGTTTGCAGCAAAGCCAAAGCCAAGCAGCCCAAAGCCAAGCAGCCCAAAGCCAAGCAGCCCAAAGCCAAGCAGCCCAAAGCCAAAGGTACCACAACAAAAAAGAAATTACGCATTTGTGTCAAGCGTGAAGAGCTTGCCC
>JALTMC010000529.1 GCA_027005175.1 Myxococcales bacterium | reverse complement strand
AAGGGATTCCATGCTCCAAGAAAGCCTTTTGACGATCCACAATCGATTGTGTCACACGAAAGATCGTACGCTTTCGCTGTTGAATGGAGCGCAACAACCACTGGGCACTGCGCAACTTCTCCTGGATGAACTCACGGCCTTGCTTGTCTTGATTGCGCAACATCTGTTTGTAGAAACCATTAATTTTCAACTGTGGCAAGCCGTCATCATTGAGGGAAACCTCATACTCCGACCCCACCTTTTTGATATGGATATCTGGCGAAATATAGGACGTAGGTTGCTGTATATAACTTCGACTCGGGTAGGGGTCCAACTGACGTATCACCTCAACAGCCTTGAGCAACTCTTGCAGCGAGATCTTAATCTCCTTTGCAATGCTAGCGTAATTGCGCCGCTCAATCGCAGGCAAATGGTCCTCCAACAAACGTTCAATCAAATCAGGATCATCGAGATCCATATGCAACCAGCATTGCAACAACAAACACTCTTTGAGAGAACGAGCCCCCACTCCTGTAGGCTCCATTCGATGAATCGAGTGAAGAGCTTTAACCCCGGCTGCTTGCCAATAGGTCAGAAGCTCTTCCTCTGTAGGAACATGCCCCTTGGGGCTCTCCAAGTTTGTAGTGGGCTCAGGAAGCATCTGCTCCGCCAAAAGCATCAATGGGTCTGCGTCACCCTGATCCTCTAACACCAACCAGCCTCTCTCATCCAATGATCCTATGATCAACAAGGCCATCTTCTGTTGGTCGCGATTTAGCTTTGCCATATGAAGCTGAAAGATCAAATGGTCACTGAGACTCTCCTCTTCGGATAACCGTTGCTCCAATGATGGCATGTCGGGATCAAAATCCCCCCCCATCGAAGCAAACGTAGGACCCGACAACTCAGCGTCTTGGAAATAGGCATCCCAATCCACCTCCTTAAACAACTCCTCCTGACTCGGATCGCTCTCACCTCTGCCACCTCTGGTGCCGCCGCTTCCGCATTTGTTCCGTTTTCCTGCTGAACCTCACCGGGTGCTTTGTCCGCCCCCTCAGCCTGAGCCGCCTCCCCCTCTCCCGCGCTCTCCGATTGGGCCTCTGCAACAGGCTCACTCGGTTCACCAGGCTCACCTTCCGGCGCTGTCTCATCAACCTCTAAGACAGGGTTAATCAACAACTCTTCTTGCAGCATCTCTAGCATTTCTACGTGATTCAACTGCAGCAGCTTAATCGCTTGTTGGAGCTGTGGTGTGATGACCAGCCTCTGCTGTAGTCCAAGAGTGACTCTCTGCTCCAGACCTAACCTCATCGGACAAAACTCCTATTGGAAACCCCGGCACGAAACCGGGGTAGTTGAAACTCTATTACCTCGGATGTTAGCACCGATCTGTCAAGACCGAGCCAAAACAACAATAGAATCATGACTCTCCGCAATGTTGCAAAAGTTGCCCAATTCCCCCCGCTATGCAAAAAAAAGGCCAAACTTCCAAATAAACAATAGCGCGTTTATTTGAATTACGCAAATCAATCCTTAGAGCCTTTGCAATTCAACACAATAGGTATCTCCACCAAAGCCTCCAAGAGGCGACACAGAAAACAAAACTTTATCCTCCAACATCACAAGGCTTATTCTCTCTCGAAGAGAGCACACCTTCCTTTCCCGTCCTTCCTTTCCCGTCCTTCCTTTCCCATCCTTTCTTTCTTCATCCGTTAATTTGGTCGAATCACGATTGGTTGACTCAAAGGTGGGTGGGGGATGTCTCGGATTTGACTGTCACTCCAACGGATTTTGATAGACTTGGGTGTGGTATTGTTGTCGAAAGGAATCGGCAAAAACAAAGAGGTCTGGTCGGGTCCAGTTGAGCGGATTCCGATTTGACGAAGCCAGGATGTTGTCTCTGTCTTAATTAGGATCTTTGCGTCGATAGCGTTGCGATTCCCACGATATCCCTGAAGCAAGAGATGCAAGAATCGCGATTTGCCTTTGGGCAGGAGCCGTTGCCAGTCTGCACCGTTGGCCCACCACAGCGCATGGGTTCCGGTATTTTTGTTGGGTCCTACAGTCGCAACACCAACAGAGGAGAAGGCAGCGGGAAGCTTGTCTTTGGAAACAACAAACATGCGCTGCCCCAAAACATTGTTGAGCAAGATAGGCTCCTTCCCACGATGCCACAAGACAAGGTCAGGATAACCATCACTGTCAAAGTCGGCGAGGGCACAACCTCGGATGGGTGCATCGGGAAGCGTTGTGACATCTATCGTTTTCCAATACGGTCCATCAAGGTGATGAAGCAACACCACGTACAGTATCGCCACCTTCCTATTTGTCGGTGGTGCTCGACCGATCAAAAGGATGTCGAGGTCACCGTCACCATCCAGATCACTCCGAGCGGCGTGAAGCCACTGAATCGAAGGAGGCACGACAACAGAGGACAGGATGTCTGCAAATGACACTCGCTTGAAACCTCCTTGCCTGTTACCCAGCAAGAGGTAGGGAGCGCGTTGTTGGCCGGGCAAAAGAAAGAGATCGCTGACCCCATCGTTGTTAAAGTCACCGGCCAGTGCGCCGAGCGCACCCGACTCAATCTTCCATTGCAACGGGGGTTGAAGCTTATAGCCCTCCGACGTTCGCTTCACCAAGCGACTCTCCCCTTTGCGACGATCCAGAAGAAAGAGATCAAGTTGGCCGTCCCCATTGTAGTCGAGAGGTACAACACTTCGAACCTCTTGCTTGGAGAGCACCGCAAGCAATGCATTGTCCTCTTTGAGTGTCCGTCCTGATTTTGCAAGAAATAGATGTAGCTTGTTTTTTTTGTCACCCAACACGATATCATTGAGCCCGTCACCATTCAGATCCCAGCTCCGAATCCAAGCCGTTTCGAATGACAGAGGAGCTGCTCTTTGCGGTGGTTGAAAGACATCTTCTTTTGAGGTCACCACAACCAAGGCGTCTTTTGTTGCCATCACAAGCCCAGGACGATCAAAACCCTCCAAATCCACAGACACCGCAGCCAAAGCCTTTGGCGCTTTTGAGAATAGCAAGCTTTGTGATAGAGGACGTATCAATGCATACAAGAAGGTTTGTACCTCCGCGCTCCAACCTTGCTTGTCGTGAGCGCGAACTTGTAGCCAGGTATCATAGAGAAAAGAGAGAGGCTTCTTATAGGGCAACCAACCCCTCTGAGGAAGCTCTACGACATGATAGAACACCGAAGCCCCCCGGTCGTTGGACTTAATCTCAACGGTCACAGGACGCTTATGGAAGACACCTGTTCCAGGTGTAACGGTGAGCACAGGAGGGAAGTTGTAGACCTGTTTCTGGAGAGGTTCTCGATTCCCCGACTCGTCCACACCAAAGTAACGCAGCGTTGTATCATCTCGCAGCAAGAGAGGTTTCTGGTATACAGGAGATTGAAGTGTTGGCTCCGAACCATCCAGCGTATAACGAATCTGACCTTTTTCATCGGATGTTATCGTCACAAACAAAGAACCACGGTAATTCCCTCCCAAGGGAGAAGCCTGAGTTTCAGGAAACAAAGCATCAATACGAAAAGCTGCCTTTCCCTCTGGACCTCGAAGCTTGTTCGAATCCACCGCAACAAAACGTATCGTGGTTGTACTCCACAAGCGAAATGGCCCACTGTAACGTAGGCTAAAATCAGGATTGGGGCTCGTCTCGTCCAGGGTGTAGTAGATCTTCGCCTCTCGCTCTACCTTTAAGCGAATTAAGGTTCCTGCTGGGATCTTCCCTCCCTTTGGTTGAATCGATACAGCCGGACCTCTCCCCTGTGACGAAGAGCACCGAAGTGTACCCATCACCAAGAACAAACAACCAACCATTCCAAACAACCAACGAATCATAGAAACCAACCAGCTCACAACACAAAGCTCCTTCGTCCACACCCAAGCTACGACCAAGCTATGACCACTTCGTCCACACCCAAGCTACGACCAAGCTATGACCACTTCGTCCACACCCAAGCTACGACCAAGCCATGACTACTTCGTCAATACCCAAGCTACGACTACTTCGTCTACACCCAAGCTACGACTACTTCGTCAGCACCCAAGCTACGACCACACGAGTGACACTCAAGTGA
>JALTMC010000528.1 GCA_027005175.1 Myxococcales bacterium | reverse complement strand
CAAAAGACAAAAATGAATACATCCTGCTCTTCTGTAAACTCCAAAAAAGAAGGAGCTGCGCTGTGAACTTGACAGAGATGCGGAATTCGTTTCACGCAAAGCGAGGAATTCGTTTCACGCAAAGTGGGGAATAAATTCCCCACCCAAGTATCCACCACAAAAGAATCTCACCCGAAAAAACAGTAAACGACTGATATAGTTGGTAATATTTTTTTATTTTTTTGGGTCTATTTTGTGCATGAGGAGGGGCCGAAAGAGACTAGCCTCACAAAACCAAACCTTAAGACAGGTTGATTCGTTTGTACAGGATGGTTAGAGTAGTAAGTGACTTGTTTGTTAATGCAGGAGAAAACCCATGAGGCTGTCAATCCTATCATCGATGTGTTTTGCAATCACGGCTAGCCTTTGGACTGTAGCACCGGTTCAGGCCAATACACTCCGGAATGTCTTTCACCCAACGATTCGGGCAACAACAAAGCCCTCAATCAAGCGTCGTTTGTTGTGGAGACGATTCCTACAAGACAAAAGAAACAGACATATCTCCCTACGCCGGAAATTGAGTTTGTTTTGTCGAGTCAAAAAGGTCCGTCCTGATCCTCTGGCAGATCACAAGAATCGTCTTCTTCTCACAGAGCGAGAACGCCGTATTGTTGCATTAGACCTGCGTATGAAACGCTTGCAGCAGTATATCCGTCTGCTCAAACGCTCCTACAAAAAGAACAAATACGAACAAAAAGTTTCGAACATCGGATACATGGTATCGGACGCCTTGTTCACCTTGGGCTCTTATGGTCTCGCAAAGACTCTGAAAATCCCATGGTTACAGATCGTTATGCCTGTGTCGATGAAGTTGACGAACCAGCTTGTGGTCAACCAATCGAGTCTGCCACAACCTACGCCATTTCGACTTCATCTGAATGATGACATGGCACGACTGCTTCAGGTGATGCAGTTTAAGATGAACCCTGGTCCATTTCAAAGCGTGGCTTGTTATCTGTCATCACCCAAGCTGCGTGATCGGATGGGACATCGCTGTCACCCCGATCATCCTTTTATCCGCAGCCGCCACAAACAACTGGGACAACTCTGGTTGAAAAGCCGACGGTTACTGCGTCGTAATGATCTTCCAGCCTTCTGGAGCACAGCCTTTGAGTTCCTCACACACCGGCGCCAAAAAGTATTGCAAAATCAGGAATTTTTCATCCTCGCCAGTTCCTCTTTGCTAAAGTTGCAAATTCAGTTTTTGCAAAAGATGCGAACAGTACTGCACAATGACTATCAAGCTTGGGGATGCCAGCAACTCCGAGACATCAAATCCAACAAAAAGCGCGCCAAACGTATCGCCCTTTAATGCGTAAAACTCCACAAGAACCACCCCACATGACCATCCCACGACTATCCCATTTAGGTATTCAGGCCTGTAGTATGTACTCATGACCATCCCAATGACCATCCCCGGCACCAACTCTGTGCCTTGCCCACGCATTGAACCTCCACACAGAGTCATTGCAAACTTGTCCATCCTGCCTTGATTGAGTAGAGCCATTTCAAACTTGTCCATCCTGCCTTGATTTGATAGAGTCCCCGCACAGTGTCGGAGCTTTGTCCACCCCGTCAAATTCAAGAAGATCTCCTTCCCAAGACACAACCACAAAGAATCCATTGGAAGAGCAAACGTTCGTTTTGCTCCCACACAAGAGAGGTAAGCTGATGACCTTCCCTATCACTCGAATGCGACGAATGCGCAGCAATCCGGTATTACGTAGCATGGTGCGAGAAACGCACCTGGCTCCAGAGCATATGATTTACCCTATGTTCGTAAGATATGGAGAAGGAGAGAGGCGGCCTATTTCATCGATGCCTGGGCAGTTTCAGCTCTCTATCGACGAGTTGGTAAAAGAGGCACGTGTCGCCTATGATGTAGGCATTCGCTCCTTGATCTTGTTTGGCATTCCAAACGAAAAAGACGAGATGGGCAGTGAAGCTTATGCAGATGATGGCATTATCTGTCGAGCAATCCGCGCTTTAAAAGAAGCCACCCCCGATCTTCTGGTCATCGCCGATGTCTGCCTGTGTGAATATACATCTCATGGACACTGTGGTGTCGTCCACAAAGCAGGGGAAGAGTTTCAGGTCGTCAATGATCTCACCTTAGATCTATTGGCCAAGACGGCTCTCGCCAGTGCCAAAGCTGGAGCTGATGTTATCGCTCCGAGCGACATGATGGACGGCCGCATCGGTCATATACGCATCGCATTGGATCAAGACGGCTACCAGGACATACCGATTTTTAGCTACGCCGCCAAATTCTCCAGCAGCTACTATGGACCCTTTCGAGATGCTGCGGAAGGTGCTCCTCAGTTTGGTGATCGCAGCACCTATCAGATGGATATCTGCAATGGCAGAGAAGCCATTCGAGAGGTCGCTCTCGATATCGAAGAGGGCGCTGATCTGGTGATCGTGAAACCTGCCCTCCCCTACCTGGATATCATCTCGCAGGTACGACAAAACTTTCCCAGCATCCCGATCGGCGCTTACAATGTCTCCGGAGAATTCGCGATGATCAAAGCCGCCGCCGCCAACGGCTGGCTCAACGAAGAAAAGGTCGTTCTGGAAACCCTCAAAAGCATCCGACGAGCAGGCTCCGATGTGATCTTAACCTATCACGCTGTTGACGCAGCCCGGTGGTTACAAGGTTAACCCCAACGTTCGCGTATTTTTTGGAAACCTTCCAAAAAATACGCGAACGTTGGGTTAACCATCGGAGGTTAAGTAAAAAAAACGAACCTCCATTCAACGACAAGATGTTGGGCAGGAAGCAGTACAAATTTTAGCTGCACAATCTCTACTCTTTGTGCAACTGAGGCACCTCTTACCTCCACCGCCACAATCTTTGTCTGTATTGCAGGTTGTACAGATACTGTTTTTGCAAATATACCCACCAAAACACTGGCTATTGCTAGTACATTTGCTTTTCTGACACCTTTGATTTTTACAAGTATAACCCGGACGACACTGTGCACCACCTCTGAGTGTGCTACAGCGCATACAAGTCGCTTTTGTTCCAATCTTTCCACAAGCAAGTCCATATTTATAACAAGTATTTCGGATGGAGTTCAGCGTACATCCAGCTATTCGGGGAAAGCAAAAACCAACTCCACAACGTTGGGTAATGTCACAGTCCTTGTCGATTTTGCACTTTGTACACTTGTTACTGATACAAGCCAACCGGGCACTCAGACACTCCACATAAGACTTACATGCAAGCACACACGCTCCATTTTGACACGTGCTGCCACGAAGAACCTTTCCGCACTCTGTATCTGTTTTGCAGGCTGAGCAGAACCGATTGCGGCACACTTTGCCACCCGTACAGTCTGTGCTCCTCTGGCAATTCCCCGTGAGACATAGCCCTAAAAAAGTGTCTTCCAAGATATTACAGATTCGATTCACTCCACATTCACTGTTTTTCCTGCATTTAACGCACTGGTTGTTGGAACAAACCAACCATGCATCTTCACTCACAGTGCTCCCTGGAGGAGTGTATTTTCGCTTGCAATCATTGCGACCCACACACACACCTGGAACACACTGGCCATTGGCACAGACCCGCTGATTACCATCAGCACCTGTCGGACACTCTTCCGAAGAAGTACAGGGACGACAGATCTTGTTGATGCAAGGAATACCACCTTTGCAGTCTTTGTCTGTTGTACAAGTCACTTCGGGAACCGGCTCTGGCAACTGTTCCAATCTCGGCTCGGGTTTCGACTCGGGCTGGCTTGCATCGGGTACTGGCTCTGATTGGGGTTCTGGCTTGGACTCCAGCTTGGGTTCGGAAGCGACCTCCGCCACAGGCTCATCACACCAGGAGGGTCCTTTGATCGTGCAGGGTTTCTTGCCACCAGCCGCCGGACCTTCGGCGCAGGGTTCACACTCGGGCAAACCACCACTGTTGCGTTTGTATCGAAACAACAGTTGCTCTCCTGTACCCAAAGAGGGAACATCAAACGTTTCACCCGAGTTTGGGCTTCCTGAGTGTGCGGGTTTTACGGGGTTTCCGTTATCTAACACTGCAAACTTACTGTCATCGCAAACGCCTGAAAAGGGGTTTCCGTATCCAGGTTTCCACACAAAGATCTCCAGCGTATCGATCTTCTCACGACACCCGCCTATCACGATCGGCGTGGTCTCACTTGAGCAAGAGAACAACCCAAACCCGGCCACCCACATCCCCACAACAACCAACACAGCAAAACTAGACAGATACTTACTCATCAAAAAGCTTCCTTTACGTCATCGCTACTCACGATCCACGACTACTTAATCACAAACTTGTCTCGGTTGTTGAGGGCCACAACAACCCCATAGGAGCCAAGTCCAATCAGGGCTGCCCCAGCAACGGCTCCACCTACAATTAAACCGATCTGCCAACCCGCCAGAGGGGAGCCGAAGGGTTGTGGTATGGCAGAGGGTGGGGGTGGCGCACTTGCACCTCCTGCGACCGTAGAGGTCATCCCCAAAGATCCCAGAACCACCCGATCACCGGGAGAGACTTTGACAGATGCAGGCTTTCCTGTGGAACACGTTGCTGGTTTTTGTAGATGAAAGAGAAACTTCGCCCGAATCCCTGGCTGTAGCAGAAGCCGTCGTCGGATCGAAACACAACCTTTAGACTGGATTTGAACATCGACCACCCCTGGAGACACCCACTTCTTCAAAGGAGAGGGTTTGCTGGCTTTTTTACCTTTGGACCACGATAGCAACAAACGCGCCTTGGATGGCTGTGTTTCAATCTCCAAGTGAGCCAAAAATCGCAACACCTTTGGCAAGTTGTTGCGGCACAACTGAACCAGCTTCTTCGAAGGCTTCTCTGCCACACAGCGCATGTAAAACTGATACGACTTCACATACTGACGATTCCAATGATAGGCAATCCCCATTGTCGCAAGAAATGCCTTCTCATACTTGCGATACAGCTTCTTTTTGGCAGGTGTTTTGGCTTGTTTAAGTAGCTGCCCCAACATCGAAAAGCTCTTGCGCAAAGGAGACAGAGACGACGCAAACATACGCTTAACAAACAAAGCTCTGCCCTCACGAAAGAGCTTCTTCACCTTGTTTAAAGTGGGTGGTTCATTTGTGGTTGGTGCGGCTGCCTGTCCTGCTCGCACTCCCCCAACCGTCATCGTAACACTACACAACAAACACAGGAATAAGATATTCTTTTTCATCAGAAAAAAGCCTCTTATGTTATGGGCGTGGAAGCCCCTTTCAGAATCTACAGGACGAAGTCCGGATGGGGTGGAGGTCGTTGACTTCAGGCCATAGATTTCAGCTCATATATACGCCCCGAAGTAGCGAAACAACGCAGTGTTTTTGGAGTTGACTTCAGGCCATAGATTTCAGTTCATATGTACTACGTATTGAGTACACCATTCTTCACTTAAGATCCAAAGGATTATTGAGAAAGGGCTTCAAGACAAAGCGTTTTGTTTTTGTATTGGAGGAGAGACGCACTGTTCCTTTGTAATCTTCATATTCTCCTTTCTTTCTCAGTACAAAAGAGACACGAGAGCCCTGCTTTCCACGATAACGATAGGGGGTTTTTCCAACATTCTTTCCTTTGATCAGGACGGAAGCACCCGAAGGATTGGAGCGAATCATCAACGTAACGATCTGTGGGTTCAACTGGTAGTGACTTCGGGAAAAACGGACCCGAGAAAAGCGCCAACGCCCTGACTTGGGTTGGTAACCACGCATTTTCAAAGTCCAATGGATCGTTTGACCTGGCTTACCTTTCCAACGATAAGGCGTCTTCCCTAACTTTCGAGAGCCTTTCCACACCTCGGCCTGTGGAGAAGATTTAATCATTAACACAGGCCGAATCAATCGTTGCCGGTGCCGTCGTGGTGCAGGTCGTTGTTTCCGTCGTCGTACGGGTGGTGCTGGTCGCTGTTTCCGTCGTCGTACGGGTGGTGCTGGTCGCTGTTTCCGTTGTCGTACGGGTGATTGGTGTTGGCGTACAAGTCGCCGAATGGGTCGCAAGCGTCGTCGCTCTGGCATAGGGGTGGTTCGTCGCTCTACAACTCTGCGTCCCGGTGTTGGCGCAACCCTATGATTTCGAGAACGTCTTTGGGGTTGATTCCCTATGGTAAGACGTTGTCGTGGCTGCACAGACACGGGTTGTTTTTTTCTCTGTTTCATCCACCATGCCCCCCCAACGACAGTGGAGAACAACACAACAAGGACAACGATCCAGAGCATCTTGGAGTTTGAGGCTATCCCAACTCCTCCGATTTGCGTCATCTCCGAAGCAAGGGAATCATCCTCGACGGTGAGGCCCGATTGTGACGGGTGAAGCTCTGAACCATAGGCCCGTTCACGCATCCACTCTGGTTGTGTGTTGTCCCACTGCGAGAAGCGTTTTGGTGAAGTAGAGTGCCATGTATTCGCGGCAGCATCAGGGTCGGCTGTGGTATGAAACATCTCAGCCTGACTCTCTTCCAGACAACCACTCTCCAACAATGCCCCACGAATGGCCTTTGCCATCTCAGCGCAGGTTTCCCAGCGTTCTTCAGGCTTCTTGCTCAAAGAGCGCATCACTACATTCTCAACCATGGGTGGGATATCATCTCGATATTCCCGCATCAATGGGGGGATACTATCCATATGTTGGTAGATGACGTAGTGAGGATCACCCGTGAACGGAAGCTTTCGTGTGAGTAACTTGTAGAGAACAACCCCCAGACTGTAGATATCAGAGGCAGGCCCTACCGATTTGGCTTCTACGATTTGCTCTGGCGACATATACGCCACCGTACCCATTCGAGTTCCTGTCTGGGTAAGGTGTTCCTCTGCCGTGCCATCAAGAACTTTAACCAAGCCAAAGTCTGCGACCTTAAGCACAGGTTCATCACCATCGTAATGCAGCATAATATTCGATAATTTTAAGTCGCGATGCACAAATCCTTTGCGATGAATATAGTCCATCGCCCCCAACATCGGGGAGCACAGCTTCCAGAACTGCTTCCAAGAGATCTGTGCTGTCTGTCGCTTCAACCATTGATTGAGGTCTTCTCCATCCACCCACTCCATCACCATCCCGATAAGATCACCCTCTTGAATGATATCCGTCACCTGCACAATGTGTGGATGCTGGAGTTGAAACATGACCCTGGCTTCCATGATAAATCGCTGACGTATATCCTTTTCTTCCGCCAGAGAAGGCAGTAGTATTTTGATCGCAACGGGCACATTTAAAACCGTATGATGGGCCTTGTATACCCAAGCCATTCCGCCCTTCCCTACCCGCTTTTCAATCCGATAACAGTTCTGTAGGATCTGACCATCCAAAGATGCTGCTGAAAGCAAAAGAAACTCCCTTAAAAAGTTGTTCATTGATCGCTGAAAGGGGAGCGTCGCCCACTCCAAAGTCCAACGCAGAAGACTCTCCCATTCAAAGAAAAAGAGAGAGGACATTGTATCGCAGTAAAGCTAGATGGTATCTAAGAACACGTCAAGAACGCTCGTGTTGCGTATGGAGAGAGAACGCAAGTTCAAGACAAGTGAAACGATACCCCAAAGCCTTATCGGGCTCACTCATAATTCGCGAATGACAAGCCATAATGGAGGAATGAGATGTTATCGATAGAAGAAGCCTTAGAAAACATAATGAAGCAAGTGCAACCGATCTCTACCGAGACGGTGGATCTGTTGGGTGCACAGAATCGAGTGTTGCGTGAAGAGATTCTAGCACCCAATGATTTTCCATTGTTTTCCAACTCTGCAATGGACGGTTATGCTGTGCGTTCTGTTGATACAGACAAGGCAACAACAGACGAGCCGGTGTCTCTCCGTGTGACACAAGAGATCCCGGCTTCTCATTGGTCCACACAAGAGGTACAGCCTGGAGAGGCCGCTCGAATTTTCACAGGGGCTCCGATTCCACCTGGAGCTGACGCTGTGGAGCCACAGGAGAATGCACGCCGTGAAGGAGATCGGGTGTGGTTTTCAAAGCCCATACCTGTTGAGAAGTCCATTCGATTTCAGGGCAGTCACTTAAAGCAAGGAGAGGTCATTCTGCCAGTCTCTCATACGATTCATGCGGGGGAACTTGGCTTGTTGGCTTCCTGTGGTCGCTCCACCCTTCAAGTCTCCCGCCGTCCGCGTGTTGCCATTGTCTCCTGTGGTGATGAGCTGGTGACGATCGATCAGATCCCTGAGCCTGGTCAGATCATCGAATCCAACCGCTATAGTTTGGCTGGCCAAGTGATCGAAGCTGGCGGAGAACCATGGCTACTCCCCATTATTCCAGACCAACCTGAAATGCTGGCCCAGGCTTTAAAAGAAGGACTGAAGGCAGATATCCTCGTAAGTTCGGGGGGAGCCTCAGTGGGAGACTATGATCTGATTCGCCCGACTCTCGAATCCCTGGGTGTTTCTATCGACTTCTGGAAGGTCGCCATTAAACCGGGAAAGCCTTTGATGTTTGGTTCTCATCAAGACTGTATGGTCTTTGGCTTACCTGGAAACCCTGTGTCCTCACTGGTCACCTTTGAAGTGTTTGTTCGCCCAGCACTACGCAAGATGCTGGGACATCCTCGGATCTACCGCCCCCGGATCAAAGCCCAACTCGCAGCAGCAGCTCGACCCGCGCCAGGACGCACACATTTTATTCGGGGTCAGTTGTCATGGGAGCAGGGAGAGGCTTTCTTTATCCCCCACGCCAACCAAAACTCTGGCAATCTCTTGTCGATGCGTCAGATCGAAGCTTTTGGAGTCTTGCCCCCAGGCAAAGGGTCGCTGGAGTCCGGTTCGATCATCGATGTGATGTTATTACACCCTCCCCACCGAAAGAAACATCTCTAAATAACCCAACCTAAAAATAGTGTTTAAGTTCTCTTGGGAAGAGTCGTTTGTTTGTAGTGACGATGGATAGAAGCTTGACCCCCTTATGCATTGCTGTATAATGGTGAAGCTTCTTCTAAATAGGGGCAAAGCTCGTGTTTTTGAAGACTCAAAGCAGTAGAAGTATGACACCATTCCACACCCGAGATGATCTTCGTTCATGGAGAACAACGATTATCCACAGCAGGGTGGATGCGATATGCGAGTCAAAGAGCCCGAAATCCCCATGTCATTCTAACGCAAGGATGCATGTAATGCTGGCGGAGGTAAGGAATAAATGAGCTTCGTGTTACACGACTGGGCGTACCGCGAGATCAAGACCATCAGTGATCGACTAACGCGTGATGCCAGTGCCAAAGTGGTCTTTCTCATCGATAAAAATGGACTCTTAATCGCAGCAAGTGGTGAGGATGTTCAAGAGCTCGATACCACTTCATTGGCTTCCCTGGCTGCTGGAAATATTGCAGCGACAAGTGGCCTAGCCCAATTGATCGGAGAGCGAGAGTTTTCCAATCTTTTTCATGAGGGCGAACGTGACAATATTCACATCACACTCGTTGATGAGCGTGTCATTCTAGTCATTATCTTTGATAAACGATCTTCCCTCGGTCTGGTTCGGTTGCGAGTCAAGCGAGCCAGCGAAGAGATCAAGAAGGTCTTTTTGAAGATGGAAGAAGAAGCCAAGTCCAGCGACAACTCCGCTCTGGAGTTCGATGATGACGACATCGATAAGTTGTTCGCAGACTGACGCAGCGTCCCACTTCACTATGGTTCCATTGTACAGCAATGTCCTTTTCAACCTTGAACCTGGCTGGGAACCAAAGGACGTTCGACCGAGGAGAGAATAATGTCCTTCATTAACTATTCGTCCCGTGAAATCAACTGTAAGATCGTTTATTACGGTCCCGGACTTTGCGGAAAAACGACAAACCTACAATACATCTACAAGAAGACCAATCCCGAAGCCAAAGGGAAGATGATCTCCCTGGCTACGGAAACAGAACGCACCCTGTTCTTCGACTTCTTGCCCCTGTCCCTGGGACAGATCCGTGGCTTCAAGACGCGCTTCCACCTCTATACTGTACCCGGCCAAGTCTTTTATGACGCGAGCCGCAAGCTGATCCTCAAAGGTGTTGATGGTGTGGTTTTCGTCGCTGACTCCCAGTATGAACGTATGGAAGCCAACCTCGAAAGCCTCGATAACTTGCGTATCAACCTATCTGAGCAAGGCTACGATCTCGACAAGATCCCGTTTGTGATGCAATACAACAAACGCGACCTACCCAACGTAGCCAACGTCGCGGAACTCCACGAAGAACTCAACCCACACAATGTCCCCGAATACGAAGCAATCGCCACCAGTGGACAAGGTGTGTTTGATACACTCAAAGCCAACGCAAAGCTCGTCCTCACACACCTCAAACGCGGTGGTAGCTGATAAAAACATCCCCAACTCATCATCGACCCAACCCATCAGCTACCCAACCCATCAACTACCCGACCCATCAACTACCCGACCCATCAACTACCCGGCTCACCAACGACCCTAGTTTTTCATCGGCCCTAATTTTTCATCGACTGGTTTTTCTTCAGACGCTTCTGATAAATTCTGCTCGGGTTCGTATGTGATCCCTGCGAGACTCTCGTTATTTCTCGATGGATGGGACATGATTATGGTAGCGTCGAGGGAGAATTAAGAGATAGAGTGGTGTCTTTTCAATTCCAGAGATCACAGTCATTTGTTTTTTTTGTCGGACAGCCCATTGGCTACTGGAGCCTCCATCGAGGTTGAGTCCCCATTTGCAGTGAAAGCCACCACGTTTGCTGGGGGCAGCCATAAGCAGGCTCAGCTCATAGTAGCTCAATCCATTAAAGAGACCGTCCGTCGTCATCATGAGCAGGCGTCCTTTTTGGTCGATACATAGGGCGCTGCGTCGATCAACACGCCATTTGGATCGAGAGAGGCGAGCACGTTGGCCACGCACAACAAGCAGAGGTGATGATTGAAAGACAGTAGTGCTGCCTTTGTGTTTCCAGCCTTGAGCTGTAGCGATCCCGATCCGGTTGGATCGGATATAGAAGACACCATCGGAGTCCCGGCGGAACAGGTGTTTTTGAAAGAGACGACCGGCTTGTTTAAACTGACCCCAAGGACGATAACTGGGATCGAAGGGTCCACCATTAATAGCAGCCAGGGCCGGTGTGTTTCGCATGATCCAACGAATTCTCTTCGGTTTGCCCCACCATACTTTCAGTTGCATGTATTTGGGATCCATACGCACAAGGAACAGGCGTATTTTACTCCAATGATGTTTGCGTTTGTAGACAATGGAGCGAACCCAGAGACCTTGTTGGATCATATCCCAGCGGCCACGCTGAACATAGATCAAAGGGCCATTATCAGCGATATAAGCAAAGTATCTCTTTTCCACCCAACGCAAGACAGTGCGGATCGTACTTCGTTGCCACCATGCAACAAGCAGGAGAAGCAAAAGAGCGATCCACCACAGCTTACGCTTGCCTTGGAACAAAACTCACTTCCTTCCTATGGAAGCGGCACACCGAAAGCCTACCCATGATAGATTTTGATAAGGTCTGAGTCGGATGCGAGGGTATGTTCGAATCCCCACAATACCATGACGATAAGAGCCACCGCGTGCCACGCGCATTCGACAAGGCAGATGATCGATCAATGGATTCTTGGTTTTGGATGTGAGATAGGCTTTTGGATCGTAGCAATCATGAACCCACTCTGCGACATTCCCGGCCAAGTCGAAGAGTTCAAAGGCATTGTGTCCTAACATTCGCTTGAGGCTGACCGGCTTGGGGTTGTGGGCACACCGATTGTAGACAGCGTGCTTGCAAGTGGGTTTTTGATTTCCCCAAGGGTATAGCCACCCCTCATCACCACGAGCCGCCCACTCCCACTCCGCTTCGGTGGGCAATCGTTTGTTTCTCCATTTGCAATAGGCGAGCGCGTCTTCCCAACTGACAAAACGCATGGGGTGATTGGCAGGAAGAACTTGTGTGACTGTCTTTCCAGGCCAATGTCTCCCTTTCCAGTGACTGTCGGTATGCCACGGGATCGTCAAACACCCGACCTTTCCATCATCGGTGTCCGACTTAGCATCTGTTTCCGAGTACTTATTCGCTTCTTTCACACACTGCAGGTACTCTCCCACTGTCACTTCAAACTGATCGATACACAGAGAAGACACAAAGATCTTTTGGGGTGGTGCATCCTTGGGCGAGTATCGCCGACTTTTTTCAATGCCTCTCTTCCCTCGATATCCTCGGACAAACGAGCCACTTGGGATACGCACCATATGCCCCTGAAAGGAGGAGCAGGAGGTCGGAACAGTACGTGTTGGCGGTGTTGTGCTTGCTCCATCTCTGTCAGAGAAAGGGGTTTGAGAAGGATGATTCTTTGTGTTTCGCCGCTCTGGAAGTGCCATAGGGCCTGTGGACGCAATGGGTGACAGAGGAGAAAAATCAGCAGGTCCTCCATCACGTTGAGCCAGGTGACCATCACCAGAAAGATGCAGCCCTGTTCGGCTTTTTGCAAAAAAGTAACTTCCGGATGCGAGAACCAAAACAAACAAAAAGAGAAACACCCAGCGGCTCTCTCCAGCCTGTGACTTTGAGTTCTCAACAGACAGGTCACGGTCCAAGGGAGAAGCTGAATCCGTCCAAGTATCTAAGTTTTCTGGTACTTCAACCCTATCCCCCGGCGCAACGTCATGAGAGGAAGAGGGGAGATCCAAAGAGTGCAACGTATCGGTATCAGCCACAGCAGGATCATGTTGAGGCGTGCCCCAGGCAGGCGATGGACTTGCAGCATTCCCCCTCATCGAGTCCTTTGACTCCGCATAACGATCAAAAGGCCTGGTGTTGGAAGCATCCTCCCCTCCCCGAGAACGAGGGAGCGGCGATGGGCTTGAAGCATTCCCCCTTATCGAGTCCTTTGACTCCGCATAACGATCAAAAGGCTTGGTATTGGAAGCACTCTCCCCTCCCCGAGAACGGGGGATCGGCGATCGACGATCAAACACGGTGTCATTTGTAATCGAGAGTTCTTGTGTTCCTTGACCAGCAGGAAGTTGGGAAGCTGGGGTCAACTCAGGAGTGTGAGACCGTTCGTTACTTTGTCCGGACAGATCTTGCATGCCTCCCTTTGGAGTTGCAAAAGGAGTGCGTGGTGAAGAGCCTGCTGGAGGTCGAAGTGGCGTATCATCTCTCGCCTCAAGAATACCTGTTTCTGGGGAAGATTTGGGTGTTCCGGGACTTTCGTGCTCCACCTCTTTCCGAAGGATCGAGGCTCCACTTTGCATCGCAAAGGCAAGTGATAGATGTCCACCACTCTCTGGAAGAACAACCCCTTCTGTTGCTTCCTGAAGAGCTTCGGCAAATGCGATACAGTCGGGAAAACGATCGCTCGGGTCCTTCGCCATACTGCGCCCAACCACAACAGAGAGTCGCTCTGGGATATCACCTCGTACTTTATGGAGTGGAGAGGGTGTCTTAAACATATGACGTCCAAAGATCTCTTGAGGCGTCGGTTTCTCACCATCACGCACAAAAGGATGCTTCCCTGCCAAAGTTTCGTACAACGAGATCCCCAAGCTATAAATATCGCTGCGTCGATCAGCCTCATCACCTTGTAGTTGCTCGGGTGACATATAAGTCAGGGTTCCTACAAGAAAGCCTGTTCCTGTGATCTTGGGATCAGAAAAAGCGCGGGCCAAGCCAAAATCAGCAATTTTTGCACAGTGTTCGCTGGAGATAAGGATGTTGGAGGGTTTGATGTCACGATGGATAACCTTGTTGCGATGGGCATGGTCAAGCCCCAATAGGGATTGACCAAAGATAGAGGCTGCATCTCCCACAGACAATCGATGGTTAGGGCTATTCTGTAGAAGGTGTGCCAGATCGCCACCATCGACATATTCCATCACGATAAAGAACTCACCCTCTTCTTCCAGAACAGCACGGATACCAACAATATGTTGATGGGTTAAGCGAGCATGAGTTCGGGCCTCGCGAATGAATCGCTCAGCCATAGAGCTACCATCCCCCATCGAGGCTTGGATCTTAAGACGCTTGATCGCTACAGGTGTACCCAGCAAAAGGTCTGTGCCCCGGTATACGATAGATGGACCACCTTCTCCCAAATAACTATCAATTCGGTATGTGTCTTTGAGCACATAACCAATCATGGATTGTACCAACTGTGCCGATACAACTTGATGGTATGTTTTTCATTTTTCTTCGCAGACCAAACAAAGTAGGCATCCTGGTGACCGTACTTAAGAACAGTGATCTTTGATCGTTTTCCTTCTCGCAGCACAATACGAAGTGGGGTTCTCCCTGGCCAAGTCCTGCTCCCCACCCGAACTTTCGCACCTCTTGGAACGGTTCGTATCGACAGAGTGACAGTGGGATACTTGGGCTTGCGAACACGTCGTCGAACACGTCGTAACCGTGGGCGCGGACGAATCCGTACAGGTGTAGGTACAGCAGCGATGGGAGGGTCCACCTCACGAGGCCGAGGTCGAGGCTTCACAAGAGGTCGCAAGAAGAATCGACGGCGATCATAAGCTGTAGCCTGCCATTGGAAATCGACCGTTTTGTGATCTTTTTTGCGAAGTTGGATCTGCACAGTACGACCGATTCGAACACTAATGGCCGTAGGTGTGGGCTCCAGTTGACGACGTCCATTAACCCACACAGCAGCACCTTTGGGTGTGGTCTCCAACTCCATCACCACAAACACTTTGCGCTTCGTTTTCTTCTTGGGTGTGAGCATGGGCAAGAGATAAACATACGACAAAGAAAAAATTCCA
>JALTMC010000527.1:1344-14776 GCA_027005175.1 Myxococcales bacterium | reverse complement strand
CAGATAATTGCGCGATGTCTTCTCCGTCTTCAAGAGTATAATCACGCCACGTCCAATCGTTTTCCTGGACGTCTCGAAGCTCTACAACCAGGAAATCTCGGTGGAGATAGCTGACCACATCACCCACGTTGAGGTTGTGTAAATCAAGAGATGAACGGGATGGTTCCGGTTCTGGCTCTGGTTTTGTTTTTTTCAGGGAAAGAGGGATGCGACCTCGTCTCTTTTGGGGTTGAGGGAATGGACGCAGAGGTCGTCCTCCCCACGGATAGAATTCAACAAACAAGTAAATCACGATGGCAGAGAGCAGCAGAAATAAGAGTATATTCATCCCACAAAAACCTCTTATGTTATGGGCGTGGAAACCCCTTCCAGAATCGACAGCGAGAGCGAAGCGCGACTGCGTAGGCTGCCCCGTAGGGATGAAGCCGTAGGCTGAATCAAGCGGATGGGGTGAAATGGAGAAGTGGAGTTTAGTTTTTGAATACGCCGAGGCGGTAGGTACCTTTGCTTCTTGAGCGGTTGGATGTTGCTGGACGGACCTGAAGTTCGTAAATACCAGGAGAGAGATGACGGATTATCCGGCAATTTCGGCCAGAACCCTTGTCATCATCTTCTGCAAGCTTTCGAAAAATGTGGCTAAACAAAGTACACTTGGGATCGAGAAGGCCTTGTGTCTCAATGCGATATCGAGCCGCTCGTTGGATCGTAAATTGAAATCGGGTGATCTGGCGTGGTGCCAGTCGAGCGGGTTTGTATTGGTTGAGGGGTAACTTTGTAACAGGGGTTTTGTGCCTATCATAGAGGAGCTTATAATCGGTGCCAGTCTTTCTATTTCTGTTTTTGTAGAGATGTACTTGAAAGAAGTATACACCGGGCATCAAATTGTCCACGATCTGACAGTTTTTGTCGCCACCACCACGGTCATCATTCTTGGTGATGATCTTGCTTTGCTCATTGCGCAAGATGCATTTGGTGTCGGTGTTGCCGAAGGTTCTCACGACATACAACCCTGGTTGTGTCACTTGAATACGATAGAAATCTGTCCATCGTGGAGGGCGCAGCCGACCTCGGGAGTACTGTCCGATTTTGAGTTGAAGTAAGGGTAGCTTGCTGACTTTGAGCCGTATCTTTCCTTGGTTTTTGCGATAAAGCCATACTTGAATGGGGTAGATCCCCGGTGTCAGGAATTGGGCTAAAAAGCAGTTCTTTTTGGTCCCACTGTCATCATCTTTGGCGATTTGTTTCCAGTCTTGGTTGAGGATACTGCACATGGTATCGAGGTGACTTCTTGTGCGAATCGCAAACATTCCAGGCTTGCGGACTCGGAGCATATAAGTGAGGTGCTGCTTGCGGTATTTAAACTGGCAAGTAAGCTGGCGGTTGAGCCGTATCCAGGGGAGCTTCTTGGCCCGGCGTTGGACCCAGAATATCCCACTCCTGCGCCCTGTGACTTTCACCTGTAGACGGTAGGTTCCCGGTCGTAGATATCGATTGATTCTGCAGTTGTATCGCCGTCCTCCATCGTCGTTGCGGGCGATGCGTCGGTTGTTGGCATCGTAGAGTTGACAGAGTGTGTCGATCCGTCCTCGTGTCTCCAATACGAGCAACTGAGGTTTTGTAATCTTGAGCGTGAAGGGCTTGTTGAATCCCGGATAAACAGGGCCGATCAGACGGGGCTGCTTGTCTTGCAGTTGGTTGCTCAAGGGCGGTTTGTATTCAACGATACTGAGCTGATAGGGCTTGTCTTCCCGAGAGAGTGGATAGATACGCAGGAAATAGTGTCCTTCGTAAAGATTGGCGAACAGCAAGCAGCGTGTGGGTTCTGATAGGTTCATCACTGTCAGATTTTTGTGGTTGATGTTGCTGAGAACACAGCGCATCTTTCGGCCCTTTGCCTCGATCTGATAAAGCCGAGCTTGTCTGACTTTGATCCGATAGAGTTGCATCGGCTGTTGAAAGTCGGGGAAGATGGTACGATGAGCGGTGGTGGGTAATGTGGTGTAGTTTTGTTGACGTAAACTTACCTGATACACCCCACCAATACCGCGTTTTAGCCGAACTCGCAAGTAGTATATTCCCGGTGGGAATTGCCCACTCATATGGCAATTCTTACCGTCGTTGGAGCGGTGTTGAACCACCACATGCCCCAAGATATCTTCGAGAGTACACGACAACATCAGGCGGCCGTGAGTCTGGATGATATGACGATGCTCTTTACCCAAATGGAGTTTGAAGATATCAAACAACTTGGGTTGCAAATAGCCCTCTCTTACTTGGTTGACAGGCAGTTGTTGCATTCGAATTTGCCGGAAGAGAAGTTGGTATTTGACGCTGGGTTTGTCGCTTCGTATGGTGAAGGTGTAGTTGCCTGTTTCCAGCCACTGGCCCATCGTACAGGTACCGTAGGGCTGTCGGTATAAGGGGGAGGACAGCCATTTCCCACGCGAAGTTTGCAGCACACACTGCATCAAGCCTTTGCCTCTCACCTTAAATTGTACCAGCCGGGGTGCTTTGAGTGAGAAGTGGAATTGATGCTGGTCTCCCAGGTTGTTGATGACATCGACATGAGGCTTATTTCGAGGGAGTTTGTGTGTCACGAGTTTACCGTTGCGGACGGACCTCAACACCACCTGGAATTTTTTTCGTCCATCCACACGAACCTTGAAGTGATATATACCGGGGGGAAAGGCCCAGATGATTCGGCAGTTCTCGCCACTTCCACCGATATCTCGCACGACTAAGAATCGCTCTTGTTTTTCTTTTTGGTGGACCAGAGCACACAAGGTGTCATTGTTGCCGAGAGTCTCGAACTGATACAGTCCTTCTTGCGTTACTTTGGCATCAAACCGATACACTACCGCTTCGTTCTCATCAATGCTAACGGTGAGTGGAAGATTGGTATACAATAGGAATACCTTCTCTTCAGGTCTAGCCGTCACTTGTTGCATTGTGTTGATTGGGTTAATAAGAGGACAGCCTGTTAGGGATATCCAAAAGACCAACCCGACGAGGATATAGAGGAAACACCGTGTGCTTCGATTCATAAAAATGCCACCATCCTGTTCTCTAGGGACAGATTGAGAGAGTTCGACTCTGGTTTCTCTTGCGATTATGTGGCTTGTACGATAGATCTTCAAGGGGTTTGTTCTTTTCATCGTTTCCATGGAGAGGTTGAGTGTACTTTGTGTGTTCCCCGTCAAAATCCTTCCTGGTAGGAGGAGAGCATTGAAAGAGAAGGAACTCTCTGGTCCAGAATGTGTCCAGGAAGCTCAAGTCGAAAACCGACAAGAGGAATGGGAGCAAGCAGAACAGACGAGTTTTGCTTTGTATTTACCTAGAATGGAGTCTTTGACAACAGCAGAGGCTGTTTCCTCCGAAGGACCCGCAGTAGGGGCGAAAGGCAAAGAGTTGGAAGAAAATAAGCAGATCCCATTGTTACAGGTAGAGCCAGCTGAGGACCAGGCAGACGTTGTGGAAGAGGAAGCTTTGCTGGACGATGAAGTTCCTGCGTTGGAGACGATCTTCGAGGATATCGAAGAGATCGTGAATCATCTGGAAACAGAGGAGGTCTCTCTGGAAGAGTCTCTGCGTTTGTTTGAGCGAGGAATTCGTTTTTGTCGCTCTGCTTCTCGTCGGTTGGATGAGGCTGAAAGTGTGATCGAGCGGTTGATGCGTGATCCTGAAACAGGGGAAGAGTCTGTTGCGCTGTGGAGTGAATCCCGTGGGAAATCCTCTCCGTAAATTCCACAAGGCAATCATAGGGTTAAGTATGCCGGAGCTGGTGGAGTGAATCCCGTGGGAAATCCTCTCCGTAAATTCCACAAGGCAATCGTAGGGTTAAGCGTGTCGGAACTGGTGGAGTGAACCCGTGGGAGATCTTCTTATTCCATCGGCTTTGAGCAAACATGGAGGAGCAAGTCGCGATGAGTCAGTGGAAGTTGGAGCGATGGGGTGGTGGGATCTTGGGGGATGCCCCGCTCCTTATGGTGATCATGGATGGTGTCGGTTTGGGGTCTCACGATGAAGGCGACGCCGTCTTTCGTGCCTATACGCCAACCCTTGCTCAGTTAGAGCCGGGCTGGACCACGTTGCGAGCCCATGGAAAATCGGTAGGTCTGCCGTCTGAGAATGACATGGGAAACTCAGAGGTTGGACACAATGCCTTTGGGGCCGGACGTGTGTTTGCACAAGGTGCGAAACTTGTGGACGAAGCGATTCTGGAGGGACGGCTGTTTGCTGGAGAGGTCTGGCAAAACCTGATCTCTCATTGCCTTAAAGCCGGGAGTACTCTTCACCTCTTGGGTCTTTTGTCGGATGGGAATGTTCATAGCCACGAGCGTCATCTTTATGCTCTGATTCGACAGGCAGCCAAGGCGGGAATCCAACAACTACGGGTTCACATCTTAACAGATGGTCGTGACGTCCCCGAAGACTCCGCGCTGGTCTATGTGGATCGTCTGGAAGCTGTGTTGGCAGAGGTCTCCACCTCCCACTGTGATTATCGAATTGCATCGGGGGGGGGCCGTATGGTGATCACAATGGACCGTTATAATGCCGACTGGTCTATGGTCGAGAAAGGCTGGCAGACTCATGTGGCTGGAGTGGGGCGGATGTTTGCCTCTGCCAAAGAAGCCATTCAAACTCTGCGTGATGAGACGGGCCTCAACGACCAGTACCTGCCGCCTTTTGTGATCGGTGAACAGGGACAAGCCGTTGGACCGATCCATGATCATGATGGTGTGATCTTCTTTAACTTTCGGGGCGATCGTGGCATCGAGATGAGTCGAGCTTTTGAGGAAGAGGACTTTCCTTATTTTGTTCGAGAGCCACACCCCCGTGTTATGTTTGCTGGGATGATGCAGTATGATGGTGATTTGCAGATCCCACAACTCTATCTCGTAGAACCTCCTGTGATAGACCAAACTGTCAGTGAGTTTTTGGTTCATCAGGGGGTGCGACAGTACGCCATTAGTGAAACCCAAAAGTTTGGTCATGTTACTTATTTTTGGAATGGAAATCGCAGTGGAAAGTTTGATGACTCTCTTGAAACATACGTCGAAGTGACCAGTGACCTGGGAGGATTTGACCAACGTCCCTGGATGAAGGCAGCAGAGATTACAGATCGAACCATTGAGGTTTTGAAGTCGGGTGCTTATGATTTCATACGTCTCAACTTTCCGAACGGCGACATGGTGGGGCACACCGGAGCGATTCCGGCGTCTATCATGGCTGTCGAGACAACCGATCTGTGTCTTGCTCGCTTGTTAAAGACGATAAAGCAAGTTGGCGGTGTGGCTTTGATCACTGCGGACCACGGAAACGCAGATGATATGATTCAAAAGGATAAGTCTGGTTTGTTTTTGCGTGATGAGAAGGGAGAGTTTCGGCCCAAAACAAGTCACAGTCTCAACCCTGTACCTTTTGCAGTGTACGATCCTATGGGGCGGGTGCCTCACCAGTTTCGGGAACTCGCTTCGGCTGGACTTAGCTCGGTCGCCGCCACTCTCTTATCGTTGCTCGGCTTCGTTCCCCCAGACTTTTATGACCCATCGCTGCTTCTCATCGATGGTATGGAGCAAAAATAGCTGCTATGCTTGTCATTCGTCGATTTGGGATGTTGCTTTTTCTGTTGTTGCTCTGTCTTGGAGTTGGCTGTGTTAAGCCCCGTCCCACAACAAAGCCAGCTTCGACTTTGCCGTCCATTCACATCGCTCCTCGTCCAATGTTTCGAGGTCTTGTGAGTGGCATGTCTCCGCATGATGTGTGGAAAACAGTGTGTCGTCGTTGGTCGATGGGTCGTTGTCAAAAGCTACGACCTGTAGGGCTGCGTCGAAAGCTCGGCTTGACAGGCATGCGCCCCTACCTTCCGGACCTCAAGATCTACACGTACCAAGGACAAAACGAGCTTCGTTGTCGGCATTACTTCTACTTTCGACATTGGGGATTGATGGCTGTTCGCATGGAGTGCAAGGCCGATATGTTTGCCCAACTTAAGGCTGTCATTCATCGCTATATGCGCTGGTTCAAGAGACCTCACAAAGTAAATCTCAGTAGCTCCCCACATGTGTATCAATGGGCAGACAAAGGGAAAAGCAATTGGCGTGTTGAACTTTATGTTCATCGTAGACGATGTACCGCCCTACATCTTGATTTACGCCGTCGTTGGTACGATATCGCCACCAGTCTAGAGCCTTCTGTTGCGCACGGTGATAACACCAGCATGGAAACTTGGAAAAAAGTACCTATCCATGTGAAGCGTGAAGTTTTGACCAACACAGGTCATTTGATCGATCGCTTAAAAGCGATGTATCTAAAGTCCAAATACTATCGGGTTTACTCAACGCCTTGGACACCACAACAGGTGGGGGATGGTTGTAAACCCGCCCCAGTGAGTCATCCTTGGAGCGCAAAAATGTGGAAGAGCCTCGGCTTTCGACCAACACTTCCCACGCGGCTGCGATATCGGCTTATTCCAGTTTTTCACTATCGCCGTGTGGGGCGAACGCGAGCCCGGCGGAACTACCGCATCGATGCACAAGGATGTGGGTTCAACTTCCATGTCTCGCTACGTAAGTCCGGCATCAACTGGGTCTACGATCCCATGGTTGTCAGGGAAAAGAAATAACCACAAAACGATGTGAATGCCGGTGCAAGTGGGAATGCAGCATCAGACTGTTGTCAGGGAAAAGAAAGAACCGCAAAACGACAGGAACTCATGAACAACGATAGCTCTGAACGATTCAGAAATCATCGGGGTCTTGGGGGAAAGAGATCGCTAGCCAAGCCTTCCAAGAAGAGGCAAGGGCAAAGATGGTTCAGGAGTCATTGGGGTCTTGAGGGGGAAGAGATCGTGAAAACTCTTATTGATTCATAGCTTCTTCGCGGTCTTTTTGGTTTTGTTCTTTTTTGCGTTTGCGTTCATCTTCTTTGGGGTCACGAACTTCGAGTTCTTGGATGTTGACGCCACTCGCTTCGAGGTTTTTCATCAGGTCTTTGAGGTTTCCGTCCACCAGCTTTTTGACTTCGGGGTTTTCTGCGACAAAGATCGCTTTGAGTGCACCATCTTCCATGCTTATTCGCATTTTGAGTCCACCTAAGACGTCACCTTTGAGGTCGAATTGGAACTCGGGAGCACCTGCTTCGTTGACACCGACACGCGCTTGATCAACGATCTTTTCCATCATCGCGACAGGGATGCGGTCGCCTTTAATTTGAACAGTGGAAGAGACATCAAGGTTGCCGTGCATCTGTCCTGAGATCTGGGAGCCTGCGGCACCAGCTGCGTCATTGTTGAGGGACATAGTGCCAGCGTCCATATCAGACTTAAGGTTGTCTGTGTCGATCAAGCCGGTCTGGCCCTTGGCTTCGTCTGTGCCTAGAGATGAGGCATCCGAACCTGTGAGGCCACCTGTGGAATCAGAGCCCTCCAATTTTCCTCCTGTACCCTTTCCCTCCAGTTTGGCTTGTAGGTCTGCGACAGTTCCACCTCCTCCACCACGACGGCCTAGGACGGCACCATGTCGTTGCATCATCAGAGTGGCGGGAGAGTCATCCGAAGAGGTTAAGGTCTTTGGGCTGGTTCCTTTGCCACTTGTCTGGCTAGGGGTGCTGGGGCGTGGTGCGTCAGAGCCCACTTTTTTCTTGGAGTCTTTCTTTTGGAACCTGGACGCAAAAGACTCTTGTCCCGCTTTCTGTGTTTGATTGGCACTGGACCGCGTCGGCTTGGGTTGCGGTTTGGGCTGGGACACTTTGTTGTTAATGCGACTCATAAAAGGCTCCTTCACGAACGGTGAGCTCTGACAACACAGGCCAAAGTAGTATAACTTCTCTTTTCGTATTACTTATCTTTAAACAAGAAGATCGTTGTTGCGATCTCTTCTTGATTGTCAGCTTCTTTCTTTTTGCGTTCTTTTTTGACTTCAGCAGCCCAGTTTTCTCTGTGCTTTTCAAGAGCTTTAAATTCTTGCATGGCTGCAAGCATCTCTTCAAACGCCCATTCTACCTCTTGTTCCGCAAAAACGATCCGCTTCTCTTGTTCTTTGATCTCTGTCTCTTCAAACTCCACAATCTGCTCATCGACACGCTTTAAGTATCGCTCAGCTTGGAGATATCCGTTAATACCGATCTCTCCTGATTGGGTTTTTTCCATAAACTCCTGGTGTTTCTGATCACGTGATTCACACATGTCTTGTAACTGTTTTCGGAGATCCTCTAGCTTTTGTTGCTCCATTTGCAACATTTTTTTTGTTTGTGCCAGGGCTTCTTCTTTTTCGACCTTAGCACGTTCACGTAAATCGATGAGGACCTGAAGGCGATATTGAGCCACGCTGGATTCTCCATTCTCTATGAGGGGTGCAGTGCTTGGGCTGCTTCTTCCGATCAGAGACCAAATATAGCACAGAGGTGGTCAACCGTCTCTTCCCAGACTGGACCTTCGTACAATCCTTGTTTGAGGAAAGCATTGCATTCGTCTACTTTTTCGATGGCATAATCGGTTTCAGGATCACTTCCAGGAGTATAGGCTCCGAGTAGGATCAGGTCTTCGTTCTTTTTGTAGGCAGCTAGGACACGTCGAAGTTCTGCGGCGGCTTTCAAGTGGCGCTTGTCGATGGTCTCTAGGCCATTCATGACGCGGCTGAGAGAGGGGAGAACATCAATGGCAGGCCAGTGGTTTTTGGCACCCAGATTACGGTCCATAATGATGTGTCCATCTAGAATTCCACGAACCTCATCAGAGATAGGTTCTTCCATATCACCCCCAGCCACAAGGACCGTGTACAGAGCGGTGATGCTTCCAGTGTCGGAGTTTCCTGTGCGCTCCAACAAGCGAGGCAGCATGGCAAATACAGAAGGGGGATAGCCTTGACGGGCGGGGGGCTCACCTACGGCGAGACCTATTTCGCGTTGAGCACGGGCAAAGCGTGTGGTGGAGTCCATCATAAACAGTACTTTTCTCCCCTGATCTCGGAAGTATTCGGCTATAGCGGTGGATACAAACGCGGACTTTAGGCGAACCATCGAGGGGGTATCAGAGGTGGCACAGACAAGGACAGAGCGTTTCATGCCCTCTTCACCGAGGGATTCTTCGATGAAGTCACGTACCTCACGGCCGCGTTCTCCGATCAGGCAAATCACATTGACTTCGGCTGCCGTGTTTCGAGCGATTTGGCCCATGAGTGTAGATTTTCCAACACCCGAGCCAGCGAACATCCCAACACGCTGTCCTTCTCCCACAGTGAGAATCCCATCAATGGCGCGTATGCCCATAGGGAGGTGTTCGAGAACACGTCTACGCTTCATCGGGTCAGGAGGGTCGCGCTCAACGGCCCAGTCATCAAGCTCATTGTTGTCGAGGGGAGGGCCGATCATAGGCTCACCCACTCCATTGAGGACGCGACCGAGTAAGGCGTCTCCACATTTGATGCTAAAAGGTTTGCCGGTTGGGATCACTTCGGAGTCGGGACCAATACCTCGGGCATCTCCAATCGGCATCAGCATCACTTCCTGGTCGCGAAATCCCACAACTTCGGCACGAACATTCGGAGCGTTGTGGTTGTGTATCAGGACCATCTCTCCTGTACGAACACCGCCAACTACGGCTTTAATGACAAGGCCAACCACCTCAATGACGCGGCCACGACTGACGGTCGGCGACGCTTGCTCAAGCACTTCAATGTATTTGCTGAGATTGACAACCTTACTCAACTTCTCTAGGTCGGCTTGAAAGTCGGGTGTCATCCAAGGCTGATGTTGAAAGGAACGCATTCTTTGTTATCCTTAAGTTTCAATCTAGGATTTGGGGCTCTCATGTGGGGCTCTACCTAGGATTGGGGAGTTGGCTTGAGTTCACCTGGTTCACGGCTTGCTTTTATAACAATATCTAGAATGTAGCGTATTCCTACTCAAACGCTTTAAGAAGCCCGTTGTACTAGCCCATGACTGGATACTTTACAGGCTTATGCTTCTTCTCCTAGTAAGATCTTCTGGATAGAGTCAAGCTGTTTGTCGAGTGTGGCTTCAATGGTTCCTGTCTCTGATTCAATGAGGCAACCGCCTTGTTCCACTGCTGGATCAGGTCGAATGTCGAGGTCTTGTGCGCGTGACAATTGTTCCAAGAGGAGATACTTGTTTTCGCGAACGACTTCAAAGTCGTCGGGGTTGACGCGAAGAAAGATCTCTCGTTGGTGTCGTACGCCGCCCAGAGCATTGGCTACAATTTGGGTAATGGAGCCGGGCTCTAGCCGTAGCTGTTCCCCGATGATCTTCTCAGCTACGCGCACGGCAAGGCGGACGAGATCATGTTCGAAGTATTTGAACTTGGCATCATTCTCGCGATTGATTCGCAGGATCGTCTCTGTCCATTCAGCCTTGCCTGTATCTGTTCCTTCGGCGTATCCGTCATCGTAGCCTTTTTGTCGGTAGTCCTCTGCCTGGGAGCGGATGAGGGCTGCTTCTTCTTGGGCACGCTGGATGATCTCTTGGGCGGCAGATTTTGCTTTTACTTCTTCGCCAGACATCACGCTGCGGCTTCCGCCTGGGCGGGGATAACCACCAGCACTTGGGCGACTTGCCGGTCTGTATGCGTTATCCGCAGGGGGATAAGCGGGGCTTCCACTGCCCTTAATTACTTTACTCATTGATCTTGCCTCACGTCACTGCAGGATAGGGGAGTCAAGTCAAACTATACGGGGGGATACCGGTTTTTGCAACAGCCTGGAGGTGTCTAGTTGGAAGTGTCGGCGTGGATCTCTGCCATTTCAGAAGCAGACATGGATTCACCGATCATCGCTTCTGGCTCAGGTGGAGGTGGTGGTTCTGCCAACTCGATGGGCAGTTCTGCCCAATGGGGGGAGAGCTGTCCTTCAGCAGAGAGATGCTGAAGGATGTGCAGGACCTGAAGTTTGAGTTGGTAAAGATCTTGTGGTGACATTTGAATATTTTGTTGGCCTTGGATTCTCTTTCCAATGCGGCGTGGGAGGTTGAATGCGATCACGTGCTGACAGTCCTTGTCCAGATCTTGAATGGCTTGGTGTAATTTACTCAGGCCGGCCTCTTCAATGATCTCACTCTTACTGCGGTGTTCTAGTGAGATCGCACGAATGGTTCGTTGGGCGGCTTTGGTTTCTTCAGGCTCACTGGGAGGGAGGTTTCGAATCACTGCCAGGAGTCGTTCTGCTTCTTCTGCTCCCAAGCGCCGACACAGTTCTGTTAGGGGGCCTCGACCAACCCCGCGAAAGGCAATGGCCAGCTCACGTAAACCAAATTCGCGCAGTAGGAGCATGATCTCCTGGCTATTCAGCAGTGCCAGGGATTCAATGGTTAATGCATGAGTTGGGGCCTGGGTGTAGACAGGGATCTTTTCACTGAGATTCAATCGAATTCGCTTGATGAGATCGGGATGAATGGTTCCTTCTGTTGCTGGGACGACGCGTTGCAGATGGATGGGCAAAGCTGTGATGATTCGTTCTGCGATGGAGCGTGGAAACTGCTGAAGGGTTGCGCTGATCACACGAGGTGATTCGCTGAGTAAGAATTCGGCGAGCCATTCAGGATCGATTTGATCCAGAGGGCTGCGTTGTGATTCGGTGATCAGGTGTTTGATCTCTTTGACAAGCTGCGGGAGTATTTGTTTGCGAGGAGTTTGACAGAGAACTCGACCCACAGCGTCAACGGGCTGGCTCATTTCGGGGGGAAGATGTGCCAGGAGAGAGAGGTCATCCTCACCACCAAGGGTGATCAGGGTAAGAAGAAGCATAGCTTGTTGGTGCGACAGGGATTGTAGTTGTTGTCGCATTACCTCTCCTTCTTTTTACAAAAACCAAAGCTCATCTTCATGAGTTTAGTAGCCACCATTGCTGGCTTTGAGTTGGTTTTTGAGGGAGGCAGAGCGGAAGAAGAAGAGGAGAAACAACACGAGAAATACGCCGAGCAATAGAACCATCGCACCCAAAGCCATTTTCAGCTTGCTTGCATCGTCAGGAGCAACACGGAACATCAACACGTTTTTGTAGCCATCTGTGCTGGACTTGGGCTCAGCATTGTCGTCTGACGACATGATCGATGCACGAACGACGACCTGGATATTTTTGGGTTGAAGCCTCTCCATACTACCAGATACAATTTTCTTGATGTCTCGAATCAGCCCCATACGGAGGACCTTGTTGCGAGCCATCTTTGTTTTGGTTGAGATGGAGACAGAGGCTCTTGGAGGAGTTTGTTTCTCTCCAGGGCGGCGGAGCAGCTTGTCCTTGGGGATGACCAGGTGAATGCGTGCGTTGAGAACACCCGGAATGCTCTTTAATGTCTTGGTTAGCTCTCCAGAGAGGGCCATCATATACTTGGCTCGCTCCTCTGTCGCTGTTGGTATCATGCCTGCTTTTCCGTAGACTTCGTTAAATCCACGTTCTTTTTTGGGTGGCATATTGTTGGCTTGCAGCACTCCAATAGACTTGGCGGCTTCCGACTTGGAAACGATAATACTCCAAGTCACCTCTCGTCCTTCTGCGTTCTTCTGCTTGGTAGCCTGAATGTTTGCTTTCGCCAGTAACACGATGATCTGGTTGGCCTGCCTCTCGGTTAAACCACCTTGAATTGGCATCGAACAACCAAACAAGGCGAAGCTTAAGAACAGAACCCATGGGAGCGATTGTAAGTGTTTTCGGCTCATTTGCAACCAATGGTTTTATCTAGGGTTAATAAAGGCGTTTGCGTCGAACTCTACGAACACAAATGCTGTGCCTCTCTGCTTCCATACAGCCCACCTTCGATAGAAAATAACTCAGAATCGGTGGTTTGTTGGCTCCTATCACCTATAGCATAGGGCTAAATGGAGGTCAAGCGTGCTCGTGTGCTTAAGCTCTCTTCCTTTCTATTTGAGAAAGAAAGAGAGCTTGCAGGAGAACAGAATCGAAACATGGGATGGGTTTGTGAGAGAATAGGATCGAAACATGGGATGGGTTTGTGAGAGAATAGGATCGAAACATGGGATGGGTTTGTGAGAGAATAGGATCGAAACATGGGATGGGTTTGTGAGAGAACAGAGAGGTTTTAGACCTGAGTGTTCATCGCTTGTTTGATGCCACCTGTAGTTTTGTCGACGACTTTACTTGTAAGGTCCATCTCCATTGAGAACTGGGAGACTTTGTACTGGAGAGCCAACAACTCTTTTTGATTGAAGGTCTTACCGCTGAGGGCTTTTTCGATCATGCTGTCGAGGCCCTTTTTGCGTTTGCCTACCTTTTGCATAAAATCGGCAATGCCTGCACCCATACTTTTGTTGGGTTGGTTGGCACTGGTACGTCCAAATCGAGCAGCTTCGCCTTTTTTGGTGCCTTCGACACGCTGATTTTGTTGTACTTTGGTGGAGTTTACCTTTTCGGGTCGGATGCTTTGGTTTACCTTTTGGGCTTCGTTGACCCGCTGTGATTGTTGG
>JALTMC010000527.1:0-1334 GCA_027005175.1 Myxococcales bacterium | reverse complement strand
GTGATTGCTGGACCTGATTGGCTTGCATTTTGTTTGCAAAATCCGACTGTCCACCGGCAGGGTTGACGGATGGCTTTTGCATTTGTTGTTGTTGTTGCATTTGTTGTAGTTGTTGCAAGGCGATCTTTGCTGCGCCGCCCCCACCACCCGAAATCGGACTGCTCATAACGCTCTCCTGTTATCTTCCACGTAAGGTCTTGCTGTTGTACGGTTTTTCTTGTTCTCTGTTCAAGGACTTGAAGAGTCTAGACTCCTACGAGACAAGGCTCATTCTAGATTATCGGTGTCATTGGTATTTGGTTGCGTTGTTTCTCAAAAGAAATGCCACAGATTTTTGAAAGTTTGTTCTCTCTCGTACGTTTGGGTGCCTACGATGTTTGTTTGCGAGGTCGGCCTCGTGGCCGACCACCGGAGGGAGGGGTAGGCATCGCGTCTGGGTTGGGGTTGAGTTCTTGAACTAATTTTTGTAGCTTTTGGATGGCGCGGGAGTGCAGGCGTGATGCCCAGGACTTGGACAAGCCCAGCTCCTGACCTGCTTGCTCAAGAGTCATGTCTCGGTAGTAATAGTAGGTCAGCAAGGTACGCTCTTGTTCGGGAAGCTTTTCCAATGCCTCTTTAAGTACTTCGCGAGCCTGCGACATCTCGACTTGTTCGTGCGGATTGCTCTCTCTGTCTTCACTTTCGATTTGAAGATGGTCGCTGGCATCAAGCGAGGTGATAAAGATCGAGGCGAGACCGGAGATCACATCACCGAGTTGGTTGACTTCGTCATGGAGGGAGCCGGATTGTTGGGCTGCATATCGGTCGTGTACGCTGGTTAAATAGTTGTTGGCACGTTCTTCGTAGCGAAGTTTGGCGTAATGTGATCGGGAGATCCAGCCCATACTTCGAAGGCCGTCGTATACAGCACCGCGAATTCGATAATAAGCAAAGGTCATGAAATTGACATTAAACTTGGTGTCGAACCGGTCTGCTGCTTCGATCAAACCAAGCTCACCATAGCCAATGAGATCATCAAACTCCACATCTCTCGATAAGTTCTTGATGATCTTACCCACGATATTGCGTACGTAAGGCCTGTATTGTTGGACCAGTTGGTCTCGTGTCATTTCAGAGACAGGTTGTGTCATATATCTTGCAACAATTATTCTGTGCACAAAACAAACCGGGCAAGGTGCTCTTTCACAAAGGCACTATGCCAACATTTGTTCCCTGCAACGACGTAAGAGAGGTAGAAATCGCACAAGTCTTGCTGCTAGAGTAGCATAATTCAAGGAGAGTGCAAAGGGTGAATTCCTTGATCCTACCTGTGGCAAGTCCACAACAGTAGAAGG
>JALTMC010000526.1 GCA_027005175.1 Myxococcales bacterium | reverse complement strand
CCCCCTGTTTTAAGACGTGACCATAGGCAGCTTCTGCCACATCAATCCCCTGTGCGCTGACACCCACAACCACACCAATACGCTCAGGCCCATAGACTTGCTTCATTTGCTCTACGGTGGGCTCAACTTGAGCATAAGCCGCCAGCAGCAAGGCTGTGTTCCGAGAGGAATAAGCCGATAGATCCGATGAGATCACAGGAACGTCCTCCACGATCTTCCCCAACATCACACCCCGCTCAACAAGCCACTCGGAATACCATTGAATCCCGCTCTGATCGCCCGCCCACAGCCGTGACGCAATGCTTGAGACATCCATCCCCAAAGCGTTGACCATACCCATCGCTGGAAGAGAAAAAGACTCACTCATCAGTCCAATACTCCCTTGGGAACTCCAGCCCGCACAGGTTACGATTGTGATACGTCGGAAGTTTCGGCATCATACAGTTCCCAGTGTCGTTGTTGGATACATCCAACAAGGGCGCGAAGCTCCTGTTCAAGGGGGCGGTCTTCCGCGAGAAAGGGGGTAATGCTTTGAAGAGATCGAGCCCAGTCGAGAAGAGGAGAATCCTGCAGAGTTTGAGGGAGTTCTTGTTGTTGGTGGCGCAGAGCAACACCCTGTGCCACCGCGATAAGATGGGCCGCCGTCACTTGCTCCGTCAACTGTAGCACACGCAAACAGTCTCTGGCGGCGATGGTTCCCATGCTCACTTTGTCTTGGTTATGAGACTCCGTAGAGCGCGAAAAGACACTGGCGGGCATGGTTTGTTTTAAAGCCTCTGCGGTCCAGGCTGATGCACCGATCTGTACGGCTTTGAGACCGTGATGAATCCTACGTTGTTGGGAGGGTGCACCCGAGAGGTTGGCAGGCAAACCGTGATTCATCTTAGGGTCAACTATCATCGCAAGCTGACGGTCGAGAAGATCGGCAACATTGGCAACCGCCGTCTTTAAACCATCCATCACAAAAGCGATATGCCCCCCATAAAAGTGACCACCATGCATGACTTTTCCCGCTTCAGCATCGATCAGAGGGTTGTCGTGTACGCTGTTGAGTTCCGTCTCAATGCACTGTCTACTCCAAGGTAAGAAATCAGCCAACACACCGATCACATGAGGGGCACAGCGCAGAGAATAGCGATCTTGCAAGCGATGAGATTGCAAGCGTGTATAGAATGAAAGATCGGTATAGATCCGATGTGCGGACTGAACCTGCCCTGGATGTGGCTTCAGTGCAAACAAAGCTGGCTCAAAATGTTCTCGATTTCCTTGCAGTCCAACAACAGCCAAAGCTGTCAACCGGGAGGCCAGGCGAGTGAGGTACTCTGCACGCAAAAATGCTTGACATGCCAACGCGGTCATCATCGCGGTGCCATTCATCAAAGCAAGTGTCTCTTTGGGGCGCAACACCAAGGGTTCGATGTCGAGGGATGACCACACATCCTGTGCAGATCGTCGCTCTCCCTGGTACAAGACATCTCGCTCCCCCATCAGCACCGCCGCCACATACGACAAGGGGGTCAGATCACCGCTCGCTCCTACAGAGCCTTCCTCCGGAATCACCGGCGCGATACGATGTTCAAGCAGTGCCAGAAGCCGCTCGACAACGACAGGTCGAACCCCTGAAAAACCTTGTGAGATGGAAGCCAATTGAACTGTAACAACAGCCAAAGCTTCCTCTTCAGATAAGATCGCACCCATACCACAGCCATGAAAGCGGGCCAACAGACGCGGCAACTGCTCAACCTCCTCGAAAGGCACATGGACATCACAAGAGTCACCGTAGCCCGTTGTAACACCGTATACAACACCTTCTTCACGCCATTGCCGCTCAAGAAATGCTGCCGATGCTTCCAACTTACGACGCCAAGCTTCGTCACCCAGTTGCACCGGTGGACACGCTCCACATGCCACAGCAACAACCTCTTCGATGGTCCACTTATCCTGCCCCAACTTCATTCCCAGATCCTTTAATTCTCAGTTTTGATTTTTCGATTTTACCCGATGGATTGGCCCAAAAGTCGTAAAAGTTAAACCACTGCAAAGGTGCCGCCTCACAATGAGCTTCCAGACGTTGCGCATACTGTTCTAGCACATCTTTGAGCTGCTCCGCTCGATGCTTGCGTTGAAACTTCAGATTTTCAGAAAAAAGCTCACAATGAATTTTGTATTTCCCAGGCCCTGTCGAGGTCACAAACAGAAGATAGACGGGGCAATCCATTAAACTGGCCAGAATCATAGGGCCATGGGGCAGAGGTGCAGGATAGCCCAAAAATGAAACTTCAGAGAAGCGATGTCGGCTATCTGGAGTCATACGATCTGCCAATAGAGCGATCATCTCCCCCCTCTCCACCTTTTCCTTGAGAGAGATGGCAGTGTCGGCACCGATAGATTCGACGGGAATGATCTTCACATCTGTACCAGGGTTTACTTCCTTCAAGATGCGATTAAAACGCGCGGCATTGCTCACCAGCATTAAAGCATTCACTGTAAAGTCGGTGTCGTGACGCAAAGCCCGGATCACTTCGAGGTTGCCAAAGTGAGAGCCCAGCAAGACCACACCCTGACCACCGCGAACAACGTCGCGAACTTTCTCCATCTCGCGGGTATCGATATCATCCAGAGAGATCTTTCCCATCCAAGCAGCAAACTTATCGAGAGCGGCGAGGCCAAACGCAAGAAAGTGCTTATAACCGGTCCAAAACCCCGGGCGTTGTCCCAGCGATTTTTGACCCTGTTCAGAGAAGGCATACAGCCGATCCAGGTATTTCCTGGAAGCAGACCTCGCACCACGAGCCACGAGAAAGAAGTAGAGTATAATTACCGATACAAGGGCAGAACAGACCCTACGACCCAAAACGGAATACGTCCACAGCGTGATTCGAATCCCCCAAGTCGCTCCACGCTCCTGCATCGACAACCAGTCCTCCGGTGCTTGTGCACGTTTGCGACCTATCTTGAAAAGAAGACGAGGTAGACGCAACAGCATTCCCAAGAACAACCGGGTGTGTAGCCAGGAGATTAAAACATTGTCCCGAAGGGGTTGAAAGTGAGAGCTGCCAGGCCCACCGTACGTGACTTTGGTATCCAAGTGAATGATCGGAGTCCACTGCCAGTACATCCGCACCACAACTTCGATATCAAAGTCCATGCGGTCTCCCAACCGAGTTCGCTGCAACAAGGGAATGACCTGCGACAAAGGATACACTCGATAACCACACATTGTGTCTTTGATCTGGAGTGAGAGTGTCTCGATCCATACCCAAACATGAGTAATATAGCGAGCGATATAGCGACCCATCGGGACTGTCTCATCGAACACAGGCTTCCCCAAGATCAGAGCCTCAGGGTGCTCTCTTGCCCGAGCGAGAAAACGAGGGATATCATCGAGATTGTGTTGGGCATCTGCATCGACCTGCAACACATGCGTAAAGCCATGCTCATGAGCCCAATGAAGACCTGTTTTGACCGCTCCTCCTTTTCCGAGATTCTGCTCGTGATGAACCACTGTTACATCCTTGTCCGCAGCCAGAGGGGTCAATGCTTCTGTGGACTCTGTGTTGCTAGCATCATTCACAACCACACAGGGTAAAGCATGAGAACGCACCCTCTCTACCACAGCAACAATGGTTTGTGGATGATTGTAATAAGGAATCACCACACAAGGATTAAACATCGGAAGCCCCTCCCGGATCATCCAAAACAAAGCGACCGGACGAGAACTTCTTGTTGTCACCTTTCAACGTAAAGCTCAACTTCTGTTTGGCTTCTTTCCACTCTAGCAACAAAGTAAAAACATCACCGGGGCACAAGGTTGCTTGAAACTTAATGGCCTCCATCCTACGAATCCGACAGTTCAACTGAAGCACTTGTGACGCAAAATAAAGAACCCAACCGGTCTGTACAACCCCCGGAACAATCGCCTTTTCAGCAAAGTGTCCATCACAAAAGATCAAGGGCTCTGGGACCTGTAACTCTAGAACACAGCTCGTCTCTTCCGACTCCATCGCCAGGATCTGAGGTAAACGTAGAGTGGAAGGGCGAAACAAGCTTTGCAAGCCCTCCTCAACCACCTTACCATGGGAGTTCCGTGGGAGTTCTTGCACATAAGCAAAGCGTTTGGGCCACAGCTCTCTCTCCAAAAACTCGCCCAGCGACTCACGAAGGGCCTCTGAGACCTGACGTCGCCCCCCCTCAACAAGGTGAGCTTCTCCTTGCTCACTCAGCTTCACCACGGCCGCAACAATCGAACGCCCCGAAGCCCGTCGCCCGATACAAACCGCAGCTTCATGCACCCAAGGGTGGTCCATGAGGCGTCTCTCAAGCTCGGGCAAAGACAGGCGTTTTTGTTCTAGTTTTACAATTCGATCCAGACGACCTTTGTGACGAAAGCGACCATCGGAAAGAAGAGAGACTTCATCACCGATCGGCATCCATGTTGAGCCGTCTGCGCTTGCAAAGGGAGAGCGCACCAACAAACTGTTATCGTCGGGAGAAACAGAGACATCAACCTGTGGCAAGGGAGTCCACAGGGTGCTGTCTTCCGCGTCACCTTGTTGACGCCATGCAACACCACCTGTTTCGGTGGAACCAAAGACCTCAACCGGAGCATGACCCAGTTCGTCTCGCACTCTTCGAGAGTCACGAGCAAACAATGGCCCTCCAGAAGAAAACACAATTCGACATGAACTGCGAATCTCGCGCAGTGAAACCAGCTCAGGCATCCGACTCAAATGAGCAGGACAGGACACAATCGCAGCATCCTTGGTTTTTGCAATATCTGCGATTAATGTGTGAGGCTGATGCTTTGTCCTGGCCACAAAGGTACGCCGTGTCGCAAGAGGCCAGAGCACACCAAACAGCAACCCGTAAATATGCTGATGCGACACTGTTGCGAAGATATCGCAGCCTTTGAGGGTATCTCCCCACACAGACTCCAAGGCAACAACTTCAGTGTCAAGTTGGCTAAATCGTTTTTCGATACTCTTTTTCTCTCCCGTTGAACCCGATGTATACAGCGTGATACGGGCTTTCGCTGGAACAAAAGGGCTCAACACTGCAGAAGGAGAACAACGACCGGAAGGCAAAGATTCTCCCTGCAATGATGTATTCGTTGGACCCAAAGGAGACAGCACAGGTAATCTTGCGATCTCGATCGATGAATCACAGACCACACCATCCAGGTTCGAACATAGCTCAACCAACGTCCCAATCTGCGAGTTTTGCGGCATCGCGATATCTTTGTTGGCATGCAATAACGCCAACAGAGCGATCGCCGCTGACCACGGGCTCTCACAAACCAGCGCCCATCGCGTCGCCTCTGGAGCACCCTCCAATTTCTGCACCAGAGCAACAACCCGCTCACGCAGCTCCGTCAGAGAGTGCTCTCCACTCTCATCACGAGCGACAACCCAATCTCCTCCCTCCAACACCAACAATTGTGACAAACTCACCGAAGAATTCATACCACAGTACTTCCCAACTCAGAGTTAGAATGCTCTGTTTTGCCCTTCGTCAGGGCAGCATTCAAGCTCTCAACCTGCCGCTCCTGACCTTCGACCTGCAAGCTCTGATTCTCGACATGATGACCCGCACCTTGTAGCTCACGATCCGAAAGAAGAAAGAATTTCCGATACAACCACTCTCCGCCAAGCAAGGAGCCGATGAGAAGATAGCTAATCAAACCATTGTAGAGAGTCCATACAGCCACAGTGGAATACAAGGTCAACCAGGCTGCAGTGGCAGCGTTGAAGACAAAGAAAACACACCATACGATCGTAACTCGATAGCAGTATCTCTGCCCTTCCAGGTCGAGGTCTGGTTCTTGGAGTCGGGCGAATCTCTCGATCATAGAGGGACCCCGCCACAAGGTCCAGGCAAAGCTACCTAGCAAAACGATGTTCAGAAGAACGGGATAAAACAGCAGCCATGTTTTGTGATTGGACCACATCACACCGATAGAAACCAAAGCGATCGCGGCAAATGTGGGAAGGAAAGAGACCAGCTCCTTCCCACGGAGGCTGGAGAAAGAGACAAGTCGTAACACAAAGAGGCCAAGCAGAAGAAGAGCCAAGACCCGAGGTTGAAATCGCGTCAACCCCCAGTAAACCACAGCCGGATACAACAAGATCAAGGCAAAAGCCAAAGCCGTGAAGACCCGTTTCATCCGTCCACGACGAGAGCATGCAATGCTTCTACGGCCTCTTGTACGGTGCGAATCGTCTTAAAGGAGTCCTGGTCGATCTGCTTTCCTAGCTTTTGGCCAAATAAGATCACCAGATCCACGGCATCAATGCTGTCCAAGCCCAGATCAGCAAAAAGGTCTGCGTTGGGCTGAATGTCCTGCTCTGTCACTTCAAATGTATCAATCAGAACATGCCGCATCTCTCGCATAATATCAGCCTGAGTCCTCAATGCTTGCGTCACGATGACACCCTGTTCTCTCGAATAAAGCGAGCCAAACTTACGACACTTTGGAAAAAAGCTTGTGTATTTTCATCCTCAGCATCGATCTTGATGCCATAGGCCTTGTGGATGGCAATCCCCAACTCCAAAGCATCAATCGAATCCAGTCCCAAGCCTTCGCCAAACAAAGGAGCTTCGTCATCGATATCATCGGGTGTTATATCTTCCAACTCCAGGCTTGTCACAAGCAATTGCTTGATTTCCTCTTCGAGCGTCATCAAAAAAGCATCCTTCTTCTTTCGTAGAATGAACCCAACAGCACCACGCACCAACAATACCATGCTATCTATACCAATTTAAGAAAAACGTCAACGCTTTCTGACCTGCCGCAAAGTCTACAGCCTCCTTGACAAGAAAGACATCAACACCCTACCATCGACCGGATGCTTCGAACAGGAAAGGAAGATCGTATGAGTCGAGAGACTCTCACAACAGATATCGTGATCATTGGTGCCGGGCCGGCGGGTTGTATGGCAGGAACCACCCTCACCCAACAGGGCTGGTCTGTCATCGGTTTGGAGCGCAGTTATTTCCCCAGGCATGTTATCGGTGAGTCCCTTCTCCCTCGGGTCAATGAACTCCTTGCACAAGTCGGCCTACTCCCTGCCATCAAACAGCGCCACTATATGCCAAAGAATGGTGCCGTCTTTCTACGCGGTGATGACCGAGAACGCTTCTGCTTTGCAGAAGCATTAAAGGGCGACTATCCCAGCACATTCCAGGTTCCTCGCAGTGATTTCGATCAAACTCTCGCCACAGAAGCTCGCCGTCAAGGCTTTGATCTACGCTTCGGACACACCGTGACCCAGATCGAGCTTCATGACCACCTCGTCCAAGTCGATGCCACTCAAGAAAGTACCAAAACCAATCTCACCCTCAAAGCAAAGTTCCTACTCGACTGCAGTGGGTACGGCAGAGTCTTGCCCCGCTTGCTCGATCTAGAGGTCCCCTCTCCCCTGCCCCCTCGCGTTGCTTGCTTCACTCAATTCGAAGGCGACACCCGCCCTCAAGAGGATCAAGAAGGTGACATCTGGGTCTGTGTACACCCCGAAAATGGCTGGATCTGGGTCATTCCCTTCAGCAACGGGCGCACCTCCGTCGGTCTCGTCTGTGACGCCAGTTACTGGAACAACCTTACCGGCTCTCCACAAGAAAAGCTACAAACCTTCATCGCACAAGAACCCAACACATCCACCCGGCTCAACAAAGCAGTCCCTGTTCAATCAACACAGGTCATAAAAAGTTTCTCAAAAAAGGTAAAACAAATGCATGGAGAACGCTGGGCCTTAGCCGGAAATACAGCCGACTTCCTCGACCCCGTATTCTCCTCAGGCGTCGCACTCGCCCTGGAATCTGCATACCTCGCAGCCCAACTCACAACCCGCACCCTACACAACGAAACAGTCGATTGGGACACAGAGTATACCTCTGTCATCCATCAAGCCACCAACGTCTACCGCGCCTTCATCGAAAGCTGGTACTCCCGAGAACTCGAAGCGATCTTTTTCTCAACGATGAAACCTGTCCGTATCAAACGCCGTATCACCTCGATACTTGGAGGCTATGCCCTACGCACCGATAACCCCATCGCTCAAGACACACATGCCTCTCTCCGACAATTGTATGAACTGGTGAAATAGCCCTATTCAAGCTATCCACAACCCTACTCAAGCTATCCACAACCCTACTCAAGCTACCCACAACCCTACTCAAGCTACCCACAACCCTACTCAAGCTATCCACAACCCTACTCAAGCTATCCACAACCCTGTTCAAGCTATCCACAACCCTATTCAAGCTATCAATAACCCTATTCAAGCTATCAATAACCCTATTCAAGCTATCAATAACCCTGCTTACGTGGCCCGTGATCTGACTCAAGCGGCTGGAGACTTGGTTCTGCACTCTGCATTTTTCAATTTATTTTCGAAGTAGTGTTGAAGGTGACTTGTGAGGTGTCTGGCTGCGATAGCGGGGTTTGTGGTGTGATGTACGATGTCTTTTGGATCGATAGGCTCGCCCAAAGAGATGGAGATCTCCGTACGTCTTGAAGGTATTTCGTACCACTTTCGACCTTTTTGAAGCATCGGTGGTTCACACTGAATTGTGATAGGCAGAATACGACAACCAGCACCCAAGGCGATCCTTGCAGCCCCACGTTTGAAATCGCGCAGACCTTCAGGCAGAGAGCGACTACCTTCAGGAAAGATAAGCAGAGAAGATCCTGCCTGGACATTCTCTATGCCATCTTCGAGGAGAGCTTTAGGGTTACCAGAATTACAGATATATCCGGCAGATTTCACCATACCTTTGAGAAAAAAATTGTGATACAAAGCTTGCTTTACAATACAATCCATTCGAGGGATACGTGACAAAAGCAATACAACATCGATCAGCATCGGATGATTGGCAACAACCACGAAGGCTTCCTCTGTCCATTGTAGTTTGTCAGGAAATGAGGTTGTGATACGGATTAATCCGAAGATCTCCATGCTCCATAAGAACAGCCGAAAGAATCGGCTTATCAGATCTTGTACTCGTTCTTTGTAGTGAAGTTTATCACGTGAGAACAACCGAAAGATAGGTACGAGAAAGAAAGCTCCCAGCCACGAAGCAAAGCCAAAAAAGACAAAGCAAAACCCTGTCGCACCCAATCGCCAGTAATAATTAAATCTTTTTGTCAGGTTTAAAGCATTGGAGGCCTTTTCCACCTCACCTTTCATAGACTCCATTTCTCCCAGTTCCTGCTCGAAAGAACAATCCTATTCCCTTTCCATACTCCAGTATCTTTCATAGACTCCATTTCTCCCAGCTCCTGCTCGAAAGAACAATCCTATTCCCTTTCCATACTCCAGCACCTTTCATAAACTCCATTTCTCCCAGCTCCAGATCCAAATGACAACTCTATTCCCTTTCCGCACTCCAGCACCTTTCATAAACTCCTTTTCCTCCAGTTCCAAGAGAGTTGTTCCCCCACAAACTCCCATTGCATATCATCCCGAAGCAACCACCGTAAAAATTGTATGGGTGCAGGTGTCGAAGCGGGAGTATATTTTCGCGCTGGCTTAAGTTTGCATTCCAATGGAATCCCTTTGTCGCGAAGCGACAGCAGCAACGCCATTGAAAATCGTGGGCTAGGCTCATCCACAATGACTTGGTAATCTTCAGGTAGAGGCTCATCATAGAATGACACAAGGATAGGAGGATCTTCCTTACTTTGCAATTGCCCCACAGCATCGAGAAGTGCGTAAAAAAAAGAACTCGCTCCCGCAGAAACAGCAGTCCCCGCTTGTCGGTTATTCTGCCCGATGGAAAACAATCCCTGATTGACGTTAAATACCGAGCGAGTAAAGAGAGAAGGTGATAGCTTTCCCTGCTCTGCGATCTGCTTAAACAATGCCACTGCTGTCTGCATATCACCATGTTGAGACGCAAATACAGAACGCAGCCCACTCACATCCGCATCCAATTGATACACACTCAATAAACTTGTTTTGTTGAGTGAGCTAAGCCTCCGTCGCATACGTGGAGGCAAAAAAGAACTGGAAGGGACTTTATCCTCCTCCTCACTCCATCCCTCATCACGCTGGGCCCACTCCACCCAAGCATCCCGCGTCTCAATACCTGGCATCCATGCGGCCCAAGACTCCATCGAACACGAAAAACCTGCATTTGAATTGCTCATGGTTAAATCGAACCTCTAACACCACATCATACCGAGAGTTTCACACCCCCTTCCAACAAGAAGGCAGGTCTCGTAAACTCCTAGCATAGTGTGCAATAAAAATCGACTTTTGTTTACCAACGACAACTCTAAGCCGCATGATTCACCTTGTATATAACCAACGACTTCGACAAGCTCGCGTTGCTTTCTTTCCTCATGAACTCCCCACTTCAGTGATCATCTCTAATGATCACTTTCAAAGTTCTCTCATGCAAAAAGTCACACAATCTCTCTCCTCAGAGTCGTCCCGTATTCTTAGAAAGAGCACTCACCAAACAAGTTACAGAACAGAAACATAAACCCTTCACTTATCAAAAAAAAAAAACATGATACGCTACATTCTGAAGAAAAGACAGTAGCGTTATTTCTTGTATATTGAATTAATATTTACTTTTTCAATACTATTTTTCCTACAAAAAAAGTAGGTTTACTCTCTGGATCATCTGATCCATAGCAGAAGAATCGAGTCATTCACTTCCCCAAAAAAGAATCGGAGAAAACTATGTCTCTTGCTTTTCTCAACACAGATGTTTAGAATCAGCAATTCAATAACTTTGACACCTTTAACGAGAGTGCGAGGCTCCTGCCAAGTTCTGAAACCTCGCAGAAGGGACTCAGCCGGAACTTTGCGCTCTCGTTGAGTCTTTTTCCCATGCGGAAATTCGTAATCAGACACTCCGAACTAAGATGCGGGATTTCCTATACTCCGAACGTTGTTTAAGCCTAAAAAAGAGAACGGAGATAAAATTCATCAAATAGGACAAGCCTATTACTCTAGCCTACTTGTGGAAGAATTTAGCTGACTTTATCGGACCTAGTTTCATAAAAAAAACACTGTCAGGTTCCCATTAAAGTTTTTTTGCAAACAAAGATTTCTTCTTCCATAGCCAATAACCAGAAGCATTTAGGAGTTATTGATGCAACGACCTTCAATATTTTTTTCTTTTTTTGTTCTTTTCTTTCCTATTTCTGTCCATGCAGCAAACTATGTGGGGCTTTGCTCAGGTACTTTGAGTGAGATAATAAATTGTCTTAACCACAAGCTCAAATATATAGAGGTATCAACAAACAACGGAAAGCCTTTGGTCACAATTGAGGGAGCGAACGTACAAATTGTAAGTGCAACTCCGACAGATGGAACTGGCAACCTGATCATTGGAGATAGTCATACATATGCCAATGCCACAAATGGATTTGTTTCAGGCTTTCAAAATACCATTGGGACCGTACCTGATCCTCAAAATACAAGCAGTGTTGACTCTCCATCTGTCATTGGTGGAATGTCGAATCAAGCTTCGGGAGCATACTCGTCGGTAGTTGGTGGATTACTCAATGTTTCTGAGGGTATCGCATCTTCCGTGACAGGTGGTACACAAAACTATACAAGTGGTCTTTATGCTTCTATCAAGGGCGGATCTAGTAATCAGGTCTCGGGTAACTATGCCACAGTTATTGGAGGCAATCAGAATCATGCATCTTCTTCCTATGGAGCAATTGTGGGAGGAGATGCAAACCAAACAGATCCCGATGGGAGTTCCCAGTCGGTTTGTGGGGGATTATTTAACACAGCTCAAAACGATCATTCTGCAATACTTGGTGGTAATAATAATTTTTCTACTGGAGATTATGCAACAGTAAGTGGGGGCCAAAACAACGAAGCATTAGGACAAAGCTCCTCTGTAAGTGGTGGGGGTAATAATAAAGCAACGGGTCCTTATTCTTCCGTCACTGGCGGTCAGTTTAATGAAGCAAAGGGGGAAGGTTCGAATGTAAGTGGAGGCTCAAGTGGTGTTGCAGAAGGAAAAGGCTCTGCGATCAGTGGGGGCTATGGTGGCCTAGTAAAAAGTGATTTTGCAAGTATCAGCGGAGGCGAAGGAAACAAAGTTGAAGCTTTAATGGGCTCTCCTGAAGGAAAAAAAGGTCTTTATGCTTCTGTTGGAGGCGGGAAGAGTAACACAGCCTACGGTGACTACTCAGTAGTGATAGGAGGACACCTAAACTTTGCTGAAGGTAAGTACTCTTCAATTAGTGGTGGACAAAATAATTATGCTGATGGAGAGGGGTCTGCGATTTGTGGGGGAACTCTTCTACGCACTAACGGAAAGTATGCAGTTGGAGTGGGGGGAAATGATTCCATTGCTTCTGGATATATATCTGTTATTTCCGGCGGAAACCAAGTCCGTGCTTTGGATCCTTTTGCCGGTGTCTTCGGCGGGCAATTGAATGATGCATACGGGGAAGCCGCTTCAATTGCAGGCGGTCAATCTAATAACACGTCTGGAAGATATTCCATGATCGTAGGTGGATATAACAACGAAACAAATGGTGAGTCAACCACAATATGTGGTGGTGGAGAGAATTATACCGGAGGGCGGAGTTCGGCAATTTGCGGTGGTTCGCTCAACGTAACCACAACAATAGCTTCGACAGAAAATGGTGTCGTGGTGGGTGGTTATAATAACTATGCAAGTACAGATAATACTGTAAGCGGTGGACAAAGTATTCAATCGACTACTACGCAAGGTTGTGAACGAAAACCGTAACTTTCTAATCATATAGGAAGTTACCCCAAAGTTAATACCCATCAGGAAAACAAAGATGAACTCAGATTTTTGCGCTCGCTCCATCTATGGTATCTTCTTGTTGCTCTGTTTTACCTATCTTTCCGGCTGCAGTTGCCAAAATGCAGATAAAACAGTTGCTGCTTGTAACCAATCACAAGAATGTCCTATTGGACAATCTTGTATCAATCGAAAATGCAGTAAATATTTTACTGAAAATTCTACTTCTAAAGATGAGCTTACAACACCTGTAAAAGAATTAATCTTATCTGACGCATCTCCTTATGATAAGGTTCTCAAAGAGAGAACACCTCGACCAGAGTTTTTACCTGATGGCAGCTTTTGCCCCAAGGCATGTTTGAAAGATCAAGATTGTCAAAAGTTGTGTAGCAAGGAGTTTTACTGCCATAATCATCAGTGTAAACACAAGAGATCCTCCTGTGAAATAGCTTGCTTGACAAGCAAAGAATGTGCTCGTTGTGGTGCAAAATTTGTCTGCAATATGGGGCAATGTGTAAAAAAAGAAAAGACCACATGCCCTACAAACTGCACAGTTAGTTTGCAGTGTGGTGTATGTGGTGTTGGCTTTCAGTGCATCAATAAGCAATGTGTGAAGGACGATAAATCGTATTGTCCAGGATTTTGTATCAACAAGAAGCAATGCCAAGGGTGTGGCAAAGGCTATACCTGCCAAAACTACCAATGTGCACGCGGTCAACTTGAGCAATGTCCAGCGTCATGCACTGTGAGTATACAATGCAATGGATGTGGTCAAGGTTATTCTTGTCGGCAGGGCAAGTGCTCAAGGCAAAAAGAACAAAATTATTGTCCAAAACTTTGTGTCAACAATGAGCAATGCCAGGGGTGCGGCAAAGACTATACCTGCCAAAACTACCAATGCTCGAAGGGACAAGGATTTTGCCCTTCTATTTGTAGATCAGATCTATCTTGCCACAGCTGTGGTATAGGATATCGTTGCCATCGAAGCAAATGCCAAAAAGGACCTGCTCTATGCAAACCCTATTGCCTAAGCAGTGATGATTGTAAACCCTGTGGTACACGCTCACTCTGCATGAAGAATGTATGTAAAGAAACACCAAGCGTATGTCCAGGCTCATGCCAATCAGACAAGGACTGTAACTCGTGTAATAATCGCCCGCGTTGTCGAGAACTTGCAGGTAAAAAAGTATGTTCTGCTGAAATAAAGTGTCCAACAACATGCAAATTAGACTCCGATTGTACTAGTTGCTTGGGTGGTCGCTATCAGTGCAAACTTGCAGGTGCGACAAAAATCAAAATTTGTATGCTTACTCAAAAAAATTGTCCCAATGGGTGCAAGTCAGACTCAGACTGCGCCCATTGTACTGGACGTTCTATTTGTTTGCTGCTTAACAATAAAGGTACTTGTTTTTGGCAGGGTACAGGAACATGCCCAGAACCCTGCCAGAATGACAGAGACTGCCTGAGTTGTCGGTCACGCCCTGTCTGCTTGTCTTTTGGTGAAAAAAAACGTTGTCAATACAAAGGCTCAAAGTGCCCAGCAAATTGTGAAAAAGATAGTGACTGTCAATATTGCTCCACAGGTTCAACACATTGCATTACGGTCGGAAGAATAAAAGTTTGTGCATCTAAACCTTAATGCTTCCGAACCTTTTAGGGTTCTCAACAAACAAGGAGAATGGAAGTGAACAGACGATTCTACTACATCCTATGTTTGGGACTATCATTATTGATACCAAGCAATAGCCAAGGTGCTCTTCCCTGCCAATTTCCAACATTACAGCTACAAGCAGATTGTATAAACAACTATCTTAAAGAGTTGTCTGTATACGATACAGATCCCAACAACTCACAGAGTGTGCCTATTCTTGTGTTTAAGGGTGTAAATATAAAAATACAAAGTAATAACAATACCGATGGTACGGGCAACTTAATCATCGGAGATGATCATACTTATCAAAATTCTACAAGCGGATTTATAGCAGGAAAATCAAATACAATTAGTTCTTATGCCACTGCAATATGTGGAG
>JALTMC010000525.1:12518-14789 GCA_027005175.1 Myxococcales bacterium | reverse complement strand
GTTCTAAATATAGACTGAACAATCAATATATCATTAAGCCCTTTTGTATTGTTATGCTTTTTCTGTTCCTCTTCAGTTGCAAGCAAACAAAGGTCATCTTTCCTGTAAGAGTAATTGTCAGGACAAAAAAATATACAGGTATTCCAAAAGTCAAAGTGTATCTTGATGGCCAGTATTACGGCAAAACTGATGAGTATGGAACATTTCTAACTTTTTTGAAAAAATCTATTGGGGAGACTATTCAAGTTCGGGTTGTAGATACCAAAGGTAAAGCATACCATTGGAAACCCAAACAAGTTGTAACCCCAATACCTGGGAAAGCTCGAAATGGTAAAAGGTATGGTCTGGCCTTTTATATCAATCTGTTCATAAATGGTGATGATATTTCTTGGGGATTCGATAAGAGAATGCTGTTGAAATATAAACGATTCAAGCGATAGACAGGCGAACAAAGCGCTTCAGTACACTATAGAACTCTGGAGCCGACCTGGGGGGCTACTCTAATCAAGCACTCCTGCGAGTCAAGTCGCTTCAATAGACCCTCCTTCAGCTCACACACGCCTATTCTCCTGGCGGCTCAGAGCCTTTCCGTTGGGAAGATCCGTTTGCTCTTGGCGGGAGAAATAGAGGTTCAAATAAGAAAGTCAGGCAGCCGAACCTATCTTATAAAGATACTTGTATCTTGTTGGGACTTGGAGAGGTCCAAGCCTTTCGGGGAATTTATGCTGAAGTCCAGCGAAAATCGGATAAAAAGAAGTTCTCAATCCCATTAGCAGAATTGGAAGCAACGAAGAAGAAATCGAAAGACCATCAACTTTTGGAAGATTATTCTTACTGGTTCTGGAATCATTGATAAATGAAAACTCAGACAGTTTATGGCAATCGGGTCGCCAGGACGGTTGCCCGCCCCAGCTCCCACACCAACGGACGTACCGTTCGGTATCCGGCGGTTCATGAAGAATCCTCAAGACGTTTGTGTTCATCGAGCAGGCTCACAAGACCCATACGACCTTTGCCAGAAGGTATCGTGCCTCAAGAGGTCTTCAAGAAGAACTGGGTGGTGTATTGCAAGCCCTCTGCCCAAGGTCCACAGAAGTTGCTTGAATATCTCGGTTGGTATGTTCATCGGATTGCTCTCTCTAACACTCGAATCGTCGCACTCACGGATGAGAAAGTAACCTTTTCCTACACCGACTCCACGAGCTATGAACTCTCGATAAAACCACATAGGCTCAATTTCCCCTACATTACGGGGCTGTTCAACAATGGTTTTGCTGCGGCTCCGAAGCGTCGCGCAGCAAGAACCTTACCCGTTCCGTTGGGATGCTTCTGCGATTATCAGGCAACTGAGTTCAGGACTAACTTGCCAAATAATCTGTTAAGGATATGGCAATATCTGGAAATGCTTTCAATAGTTTTTTATCAGCTGTGAGCAGTGGAACTTCTAAGTCTTGGGCAAGTACTATAAACTCACAATCATATCCAGTACATTCAGATATACTTGCCACTTCTAATACTGGATATGAGGGAACTTCATATTCTTCATGTTCTAATAGTTCTTCTGCTTTTTGCATGATTAATGAAGCCTGTTCAAGTGTGAGTAAATTTTTACGCATGTACAAAGTCAATACGTTTCTGAATTCACTACGCCACAATGATGGAGCAACCCACAGCGGCGACTTTTCGAGTGCTTGTGCTGCTTGTTCTGAGTACGGACCAGAAATAAACAGGTAGCAAACGATATTTGTATCAACAACAATCATGGTCTTCCTTCATTGATCATCTCTTCTAGCTCTTCAGGCGTGAGAACATAGCCTGTCGTGAACTCTCGTAGTTGACGGGCCTCTTCAAGAATTTCTTCAACTGGTTTACGTCGACTCAGCAACACTTTTTCAAGGCAGATAATGGCTTCGCTATTAATACTTCTTCGATTGACTTTTGCCACGACTTTTAACTTTGAGTAAAGTTCTTTTGGTATGTTCTTAAGTGTGATAGTTGCCATTTTCTTTTCTCCTTTGTTGGAGTATATTTTTTACTTCTAAACCATAATGGTTCTAATTTGGTTTATGTCAAGAGGTAGCAAATAACTTTTTCATGATTTGGGTTCTGTAACAGTAGTATTCATGCACTTTATCATGTCGGGTAGCCGGGTGCTGTCTCCAACCCCAGTTAGAGTCGAAGGGGGGGATCGCTCCCCCCCAACTCTCCTTCAGAACTGCGCATGATACTTTCACATCACGCAGTTCCTCGACTGTTTAGCTGTTGTCATCA
>JALTMC010000525.1:0-12508 GCA_027005175.1 Myxococcales bacterium | reverse complement strand
ACTCCGCTCAAGCCTCGAAAAGACCGTGGTTTCCCACGATCCGGTTGTCATGAAAGTGGAGACGCATGGATCTGTCTGTGGCAGTTGGGGTGAACCAAGGTCAGGTTATCGTAGTGGATCCCGCTGTCCAGACCCAAATCATCTGTAGTTCTGAGGGACAAAAAGTTAACTTAACCACTGGTCCAGTTTTTGGGGACCACTATAGATCATGGTCATGGAATTATCATGGTGACCCGTAGTGGCGTTTCTTTACTGGTGTCCGATACGCAGCTAGCGAACAGAGGAGGTTATCTTGTATCCAGAGACACCAAATAGCTTGACTTCCTCGGTTGTTGAGGTTGTCACTGCAACATCCCATATGTCCGTTTTGTAGCTAGGGAGGGCTTTGTCGATCCAGCGAAATGCGTTGTGGATCTTCCAGTGCATACGTGCCCAGTGTTGATCTTTGCTGGTTTGGTCAATGGGTAATGGCTTGGTGTAAGGGAAGGTGATAAAGAACTCTCCTTTGACCAGAGAAAACTTGAGACCTGGAGTGGTTGGCACTTGCGGGAATGTATAGGGGATCTCCACAGTGGTCGGACCCGCAAACTTAATCCGACCCTGACCTGCCTTGTAAGCTTTTCCCTGATAGGTTGTATCGGAGTAAGCCCGCAGAAAGGTTAACTTGCCAGAGAGAGGTATACCATTGTAGTGCATTACACCATCTACGGTATAGCGAACCCACTCTACTTTGACCTTTCCATAGGTGTAGAGTCCTGTCTTGAGAGTTTGGGTGCGACATGAACCCATCAAGTTATCTTTGCTCATATCAGCGACTGCGACCTTTTTCAGATGAAAACAGAGCTGTGGTTTGGGATCTTGCGCATTGAGCATGATGAAATAACGGCTCAACGCTATCTGGTAATTTGTGGGGGTCTGACTGGAGTATTTGTCTGTAAACGTCTGAGGAGTTAAATCCCCTTTGAGATAGATCTTGATTGTTCCTCCCCCAGTATCAGGAGAGAACTGGTCCTTACTTTGTTGTTCGGGAGTACTCTCTGGAGTCTGCTCCTTTGTACTTTCTTTCTGCTCCCCAGCGTCTTTGTCAGTGACTTCCACAAGGAACTCTGGCCCAGCTCTGTCTGGAACAGCATCAGCCTTGGCTGACTCATCCAGGTTTGTCTCCTTTGTGACTTCGACTTGTCTTCCTCCATCCTTCGTAAAGGATGACTCTTCCTGAATTGATGGTGCAGTGGAACAACCCTCTCCTGCAAATATTCCTAACAAGCCGAGACAAACCATCCCAGCCCAAATGATATATCGCGAACTCTTCATCGTTTTTTCCTCTTCCTTTCTTTGTTTTTGTCAGGGACTATCTATACATGATAGCCCCAAAGTTATCACAATATGGGAGAGAAATATGTGGGACAAGGCAGTCGGAGTGTAGGAATAGACAAGAGTGTACAAGGCCGACGGGAGCGTTGGACAGGGAGCGTAGGAGTAGGCAAGAGTGTTCTAGGGGGCGACTTTCCAGACAAAGCCGTCTTTGTTGCCTTTGGCGGTGATGGTGGCGAGGGATTTTTTGCCGACGGCGACGTTGGCTACTTTGTCTTGGAAGGAGCCAACAACATAGATGCCACCGAGTTTATCGATGGCGATGGCGTAGCCTTTGTCTTCTTTGGAGCCACCCATCGTCAGGGACCATTTCCATTTGTTGGCTTTGTCCAACACGGTGACAAAGACATCGGTATCACCCGTTGCTTTAAAGGCATTGGTGTCAAAGGTGATACCATCTTTGTAGAAACCTGTGATGATGCGTTCATCATTAAACCATGCAACACCCAATCCATCTCCGAGGCCCGCTCCTGCTGTTGTGGGAGCGGTGATTGTGGTGGTGAAGTCCATGGTTGAGAGCTTCATGATGGCGAGGAATAGATCCAACTGGCCTTTGGCGTTTACACCTGCGGTGCCAAACTTCGCGCTTTGAAAAGAGCCCACAACAAAGGGAACATTGGAGCCATCAACGGCGATAGCGTTGCTGGGAGCAGGGCCTTGCGTGGAGGCTCCATCTTTAAATGTCCCACCACTGGTTGTGGTCTCTAGCACAAACATGTCATCACCTGTTTTACAGATGCTGCTGTTGTCTGTTTTTATTTCGTCTTCACAAGGTCCGGTGACAAACAGGGAGTCATTGCTTCCGACAGCGATACCACGACCCTCTGCTTTTCCATGATTGCCAGAACTATTTTTTGCGGGAGTTAAGGCCCACTTGAACTTATGGTCTGTACCGATCTTCGCCACAAACAACTCTTTGATTCCTTTGGAAGACGCTGTGGGAACTTGCGGTCCAGTGTTGCCACCAAATTGGGCCTGTTTGGCGTATCTTCCTGTAATATAAGCGCTGCCTTTGTTGTCCACGGCGATAGCCAAGGAGGTGTCATTTTCAGCCCCCCCTCCACTGGTGGCAAACTTTATTTTTCCAGCGGTGTCGAGGCCGAGCACAAAGATGTCTGTTTTCTTTCCTGTCAAAGTGGTGGAGCCCACGGTCATTTTTTCGGTAAAGCTACCTGTGACATAAACGGTTCCTTTGGTATCCACAGCGATCGCTCGACCGGTATCTGTACTGGAACCACCGTAGCGTTTGACCCAGGCGAGCGCACCTTTTCCATCGAACTTGGCGACAAAGATATCGTCCCCTCCTTTGGCGGAGAGGGTGGTGCTATTTTTGCCTTGGACAAAGGTATAGTCACCTTTGACAATACCAGTGACATATACATTTTGATTGGTATCGACAGCAACTCCATAGAGAACAACATCGGCTTTGGGGGTACCTACCGTGGACACCCATCCACACTTTGTTCCGCAGATACACAGTCCGGTACCTGTGTCACAGGTGAGGCCGCTGTCTGTGCCACAATCTGCATCCTTTGTACAAGCTTCACATTTTCCGGACTTACAGAGCTTTCCGTTACAGCCTGTTCCACAAGTGCCGCAGTTGTTGGCATCTGTTTGAACATCGATACAGGTGCCACCACAGTTCTTTTCGCCAGCCTTGCAGCAGACTCCGTCGAGGCAACTTTCGCCCGTACCACACGCTTTGTTGCACTGACCGCAGTGTTTGGCGTCGGCTTTGATGTCTACGCAAGAGCTACCACATGCTGTTTTTCCTGTGCCACAGTCGCATTTTCCTGCTTTGCATGTTGAGCCTGATGGACACTTGTCGCCACACTTGCCACAGTTGTTGTTGTCGGTTTTGAAGTCGATACATTTTCCATCACAGCAAGATTCGTTTGTTTTGCACTTGGCGTCGCAAGCTCCGCAGTGTTTGACATCTGTCTTGAGGTCAGGACACACATCACCACAGGTCTTGGGGCAAGTCCCACACTTGCCCTTGAGACAAGCCTGACCTGCAGCGCACTTGTTGGTGGGGGCGCATCCTCCACAGAAGTCGGTGCTTTTCTGTGTGTCAACACAGATATCATTACAGACATCAAAGCCTGTGGGGCAGGCACACTTACCATCTTTGCAGGCACGGCCACCTTTGCATTCATTGCCACAAGCGCCACAATGCTTTGGATTTATTTTTGTATTGACGCAGCCACCACCACAAATGGTTGTGTTTGCGCCACATCCCTTGCAACTACCGTCAACGCATTGTTCTCCGGCAGCGCATGAGTTATTGCAAGCACCACAGTGGCTGGCGCTGGTTTTTTTATCGACACATACGATAGCGGGAGTGCCTTCGTTGCAGAAGGCTTGTCCTCCGGGGCATGTACATTTCTTGCTTTCGCAAGTGGCTCCGCCCAGGCAGTCTTTGTTTTCGGTACATTGTACTGAACGATCCAGATAACAGGCCATCGATCCTACCATCCAAAGAGCACAACACCATATAAGCAATCGCTTCATCCCAAACCTCTTTCTATTATCCGTTCTGCGTTCTGCGTTCTGTGTTTTACGTTGTGTTAGTTTTGCTCTTTGAGAGGTACCTGGCAGGGAATACTTGTTCTTGCAACCGGGCGTGTCGCGATAAGTGTGGCGATACCTACACCAATACCTACAACGCCGACAGCGATACCGGTATATCCGACAGTACGGAAGGTGTTGCCTTCGTCAGCCAGAGTTTGAAACTTGTTCAAGTCGTAGCCTCGAACGGTGAGGGCTTCGCCATGTTTTCCGCTGGCCAACCCTTGCATTACACCACCTGTTCCTGCGGCCAAAGCACCAACAGCCAGGACACTCCATCCTGCGATAGCACCTCCTGAGCCTTTGCTTGCTTTCTTCCACTTGATATAGGCAGCATCTCTCTGAAGAACTACGGACAAAGAGCGTTCTTCATTGGGCTTCAGAGTTAGCATTTTTTTGTAGATAACAAAACAGCCCCGACGCAATTCAACGTTGCGTTGGCCCACTTTCAGTTTTAGCTTGATTCCCGTGTTTCCACGGTACTTTCCATCGATATATACCTGGGCATTGATCGGAGTCGTGTTGATGATCAACACGGGGGGGCCAGGCTTTCGGAATACAAGGATCTCAGGTCTTCCTTTTTTCATGGTAACCGTTCGCTGGATGGCCGGTCGACCTGGATAGATAAGTTTGAGTTGGTAGACTCCTGGTGAAAGTGTCTTACTCCAGAATCCACCTCGATGCACCAAAGACTTCTTTGTCTTGAGATTTTGCAGTGACATGGTTGCGCCCGTGTCACCCGTGACGATACTGAGCAAACTCTCACTTTTGACAGGAGGTGTAAAGACAAGCGTTTTGCGTGTGCGAGGGAGTGCTGTGAGAACCTTGCTTTGTGTGACAGGTGGCTTGAGAGGGTAGGTGACCGTGGTCTGGTATGTTTTGGGAAGCAGCTTCAAAGTCCAAAGCATCGCACGCTTGCACTTCTTGAAGGAGCCAGCTTGTAGACAGATCTCGGCAGCAGGGTGGTTCGTAACGACCGTGAGATTCGTGTAACCAATTTGCTTTTCAAGTGCCTGTAACTGCTTTTCTGTGTTGCTTTTCATGCCTGAACTTTCAAACAGACCTTCACTGAGATAGCGCTTAAGCAAGGTGATCGCTTTGCTACGCATACCTGCGGCGCGAGTGGAGCTGCTCTGTTTGGCACCGCGAGTCAAAGTCAGGGCTGCGTTGCGAAGCAAGCGACCTTTTTGAATCTTTTGGGTGCTGCTTAACGTACCGCTAGGCCCAACTTTCTCTGCTTGTTTCACAAAACAACGGGAAGCAGCCTCAAACTTTTTTTGACGAAAGAGGGTTAGGCAGTTGGCGGAAGCATCAAAACCACACAGCAGGGTGCAAAAGACCACTCCTAAACCAACGAGAGTTTTAACGGATACAGTAGGTGACGGAGGGAGCAAAGTCATTGGGATTAATCCTTTTCATTCGGATACGCAGGGTCTTTGAGCGACGCGGTAATTTGAAGGTGCAAACATAATATCCCCGGCTGCTCAAGCGAACACGGGTACGTTTGAAGGACAGGCCAAAGCAATAGCTACCTTTGACGCGGCGCTTTTTTCGAGCATAGGATATGCGAAAGGTCCGAGATGATGGACGGATTCGCAGTTTGATATTGTCCCCTTGAGCCGAGGCTTTGGAGTCGCGCACACAGACAGCTTTCTTTTGTTTTGTGGAGCATTTGTACATACCCGCGACGCTGCATTCGCCGATCTTACTCGTACAAGACTTTCCTTGTTTGGCAAATGTCTCGTCGACCTTGCCGTTGCAGTCGTCATCCAGGCCATTGCATGTTTCTTCTTTGGGCAAAACCTGACCCAAACAGGCGCCAAACTTACCATGGTTACACGTTCGTGTTCCAGCTTTGCAGATACCGCGATTTTTGGTACCGGAAGCTCCACTGTAGCAGGGCTGGGTCGCACCGTTTTGACATGTTGCGGCAGGGCGGGGTGTTCTGGGTGTTGTTGATGGTCTGCTTTGGTTCTGATTGGGGCGGGGTATCGGAGGTGTCACAGCATTCTTGCCGCTTAAACCACCCATCATGAAGAACCCGCCACCACCGAGAACTAAGAGCACTACAATTGCCACAATCGCGACCATTGGAGAGGAGCTGCTCGCCTCCTTGCTGGTTTTTTTCGACTTCTTGGCCTTCTTTGGTTTCTTGGGTAGGACTTTATCCAGAAGACCTTCGGAAGCCACCATTGTTTCAGCCGATGTATCTTCGAGAGACATGGATGCTGCTGGGCTGGATCCGCCATCGTATGTGGTGGCGTCACTCTCTTCCATAACGTATTTCTGAATGTTCATCATGGTATTGGAGTCACCAGAGAACAGACGTTGGGCGAGGGTTGCAGAGAGGGGCTCAAGTGTTGTTTCGTAAATACTGTGCTCTTCGGGTAGAGCGAGCAGCATATTGTAGATGTCGGCTGTGTTGAGGTCTCGATCTTCTTTGGTGATACTTTCGGGGTCGAGCAATGCTAGCGAGAGGGCATGCCCCAATTCAGCACAGTTTTGAAAGCGCTCCTCAGGGTCTTTGGCCAGTGCTTTGAGAACCACCCGATCAAAAGCACTGGACAGGCGGGAGTTGTATGTACTGGGAGGAGGTGGGTCATCGTTGATTTGTTGGTAGATGATCCATTCCTGGCTTCCCTCAAAGGGAAATCGCAAGGTTGCCATAATAAACAGAGTCATACCCAAGGCATAGACATCAACCCGCTGGTCGACATTCTTGCTGTCGCGGATCTGCTCCGGTGCCATGAACTTAAGCGTACCCATGGCTGTTCCTGTCTGGGTCTTTCCGCCTTCATCTCCGAGGATCTTAGCAATTCCAAAGTCTGCGATTTTGGGTACCAGATAACCTTCTTCACGATGGAGGAGGATGTTGGCTGGTTTGATATCCCTGTGAACTAGGTTGCGTGAATGTGCAAATCCGAGGGCATCCAGGACTGGAGACATGACTCGCCAAATGTCTTTTCGCGAAACAGGCTGCTCCATCCGATCCATGGATTGTTTGAGGTTCTCTCCTCCAATCCACTCCATCACAATGCCAATGATATGACCTTGCTCAATGATGTCGGTTACCTGAACGATATTGGGGTGTTTGAGTTTAAACTGGATCTTCGCTTCGTCCAGAAAGCGCTCTCGTAAATCACCCTCGTCAATCAGGTGGGGCAGCATGATCTTTACTGCCATATACTCATTGAGCTTCTTATGCAATGCCTTGTAGACCCAGGCCATCCCGCCTTTTCCTACCAGGCTCTCTAAGAGATACCCTTGAATTTCACTGCCTTCAAGGTCGTTGAGTCCTCCCGCCATAATATGTATAGCTCCTCGTACCAAAAGAGTTTGTTTGTTGTGTTGTTTGGGTCGTAGACCCACTTTGGGGTAGCAGCAAAACGGATTTTCGTCAACCGCTCACAGTGGTCTACATCCCTTGTGTTGGAAAGGTATTGTGACAGGATCTTTACGATAGATCCAGTTGTCTTCTTAAAAGTGTTCATCTATTTCGTTGTAGGGCATCACTTTCGAGGGTGGGTTGTCTCGCACGAGCCAGAATGTAATGAGTCCAAAACAGAGAGGGACATAGAACATCAAAGCCAGGATGGGGAGGTGATCTTTGACAGGAAGTCCGGCACAGAAGGTACCCACAACCATAAAGCTAAACATCGTGCGTAGCCAGCCCATCAACACAAAGACACCACCGAGCCATATTAAGCACAAACCAAAGGCCATCATAGCAGAAGCATTTCTGGCTTTGCGGAGCTGACCTTCAACCGTCTCAAAAATGAGCTTACCATGGAGTCTTAAATTGTAGGTTGCTTTTTCTCTCTTGGATGGATCTTTGCTGGTCTCGATCGCTTTGAGATCGAGATTCATTTGTTGGAATGCACGCTTGGGATAACGTTGTAGAGCAAACGGAACCATCCAATAGAAGAGCGCGTACTGTCGAGCCACCTTCACTCGATTGCGAGTGAGTTCCATGACCTGGGCTGGAGGTAGCTTCATAAGCCGGTCTTCTCTTGCCAACTCGATGGGGTGTGTCATCATTAGGATTGTGGCAAAGGCTGTGCTTAACACCATCAACACGACTGTTACAATTTTAACTTTCTTGGTGACCTGGAACACGCTTTCTTCCTTTCGGGTTAGCAGTCGAAAAGGATAGGGTGGTTGAGATGTATCGAGAAGTTCCTGTGTGGAAGAGGGGTCATCAGAAACCTCTTATGTTATGGGCGTGGAAACCCCCTCCAGAATCGACAGGACGAAGGCCGGATGGGGTGGGGGTCGTTGACCTTGCTCTCACTCAGTAGATTCGGCTTCGTCAGATTCGGCTTCGTCAGTCAGGTGTAAGAATCGGTCTTCCAAACTGCTTCCTCGCTGCAGATCGATCACCAAGTGTCCTGCGTCTAAGAGGTGACGAAGCACAAGACTCACCACAGCCCCATCATCAGCATTCTGTTCGCAGGTGATCTTGATCGTCTGTTCTTCTGTGTTGTGCTCGGCTTTGGCTACGTCTGGAAGCTCTCCGATCGTTGCGATGTCTACGGGGGTATCTGTACGTAGGGATACTGTAAACTCAGCAGCCTGACCTGTCAGCTCGTCCATGCTTCCTTGGTAGACAAGTTTACCTTGATGGATGATCACAACCTCGTCACAGATCGATTGAATCTCTGAGAGGTTGTGTGAGGAGATAAGGACAGACGTCTCTCCTTTGAGTTCGGTAATCAGGTCTCTGGCTTCAGAGGCCCGGCGTGGATCTATCCCCGATGTGGGCTCATCCAGGAGTATCAATTCGGGCTTGCCCAGAAAAGCCTGAGCCATGGCTGCCCGTTGGTGCATGCCGTGAGACAATGCTCCTGCCCGATCGTTGAGTTTCTCGCCAAGACCCACCTGCTTTAATGCCTTTGTCGCCTCTTCATGCGCTTCTGTGCGACTCATCCCCTGCAACTGTGCATAGAACGTAAGCTGTCGCAATATCGGGATACTCTCGGGGAGTTGGGCATCTTGAGGTAGGGCTTGAATGCGGCCTTTGAGTTGTGTGAATCGATCGAGGGGAACGCCTTCGACAAGAACCTGTCCTGCGGTCGCTTTTAAAAACCGACAGATGATATTAAAAGTGGTCGTTTTTCCTGCACCATTCGGCCCTAAAAGACCGGTAACGCAGCCCTGTTTGACTTGAAAGGAGAGGTTGTCCACAGCCCGAATGGTGCGATAGTCTTTGACCAGATTTCGAATTTCAAGAACGGGCGTATTTTGTGTTGCTTCTTGTGGATTCATAGGTCCCTCCTTTGCAAAATTCCCATCGCGAGTCCAACCGTTGCGACAGCCATGACAACAAAGATGACGCTCGATTGAAGAACCATTGCAGGTGGGCCAAGTATTTCAATTTTATAATAATTGGGGCTGAACGCATGGATCTGAGTTAAGCCAGCGATGCCCATCACAAGGAGGCCAACGACGCCGATTAACAATCCGATGAAGGGCCTTCGAACCACGCTTGAGGCGAGCAAAGTCCAACCCAAATAGCCGAGGCTCATAACCCAGGCCAGTACAGACAGGGAGGACGCCTCTCGCAGCCACGAGAACAGTGGGCCTTCTAGCGCGTATACTCCTGAAAGAACGACGACCAGAAAGCCGACCCATAACAGAGCAAAGAGCCATATGGCGTGGGCCAAAAACTTCCCCAATACGATCGAGGACCGTCGGGCTCTGGGCAGTAAAAATCGTATCGCTCCGTTCTGGACCTCGGACGACATCGTGTCGTAGGCCAACAAGACAATCATAAAGGGAAAGAATATGAGTACCATGATAAATACAAACGAAAGCAGTATCGGTGTTTTCATTCGGTACTCTACAATGTCTGCTCGCTTGCCCATAAAGCCTCGAAGCGTTCGCTTCATCTTGCGCTTGTCTTGTTTCGCCATTCCCATCTGCCCAAACGTTGTGAGCATCGCGACCCCTTTGTTTTGGGAGATCTTGATTGCTCCTGTGGTGATCAAGGTGGCACTCAGTACCACGATACCAGCAGCAAGTAAGATGCGTTTGTTGCGCAATCCGAGCTTTAATTCGTGTAGTAAAATCACAAGGACTTCTCTGAACATCGCAATCCCTTTGTTGGTGGATTTCTCTTTGGGGAACCCATGCAACATAGCGAAACGATGTTCGTGTGGCAAGACGCTTCTTCCCAAAAAGTCAAAGATGACTGCGTCTCTGTGCTTGGACGGGACGGTCGTAAGGTCTCTTTTTCGTTGTGGTGGATCTTCTGCGATGGTAAAACAAAGAGAGAGTGCTACAACTTTCTTTTTGAGGAATGGAGTTCTGCATTGAATATTGAGAAGGGCCTCAAAGCGGTAGAGGGGATTAAGGCTTCCATTCGGAAGGTCATTCACACCCAAGGCCAAGGGATCGAGTTGACTATTATTGGGGTGTTGAGTGGAGGACATGTTTTGCTTGAGGATGTTCCAGGAGTGGGGAAAACCACCCTGGCCAAGACCCTCGCAAAGTCTTTGAATATGGATTTTGCTCGTGTACAGTTTACGCCAGATTTGTTGCCCGCCGATATCTTGGGTTCCAGCGTTCTCAATCCTCAGGATGGAACCTTCTGCTTTCATGAAGGCCCGATCTTTCATCGGTTGCTGTTGGCCGACGAAATCAACCGTGCCTCCCCTCGTACACAGTCGGCTTTGTTGGAGGCGATGAATGAAAAACAGGTGACCATCGAAGGCCAAACCAGGCCTTTACCGGCTCCTTTCTTCGTTATCGCAACGCAAAATCCTGTGGACTATCAAGGCACATATCCATTGCCTGAAGCCCAACTCGACCGCTTCTTGGTGCGAGTGAGTCTGGGGTATCCAAGCAAAGAAGACGAGCTTAAAATGGTCTTTGAACGCCAACTCTCCGATCCTCTGGACGATGTTGAAGCTGTGATGACTCTTGAAGAGCTGATCGAACTGCAACTCCAACTTCGCGATGTCACAGTGGAACGTGATGTTGCTCTGTATATGCATGCCCTGATCGAAAGCACTCGAAATCATCGTGAACTTGCCCTTGGCGGGAGCCCTCGCGCGATGTTGGCCTTGTTTCGCGCATGTCAGACAAGAGCTTTTGTCAAAGGCCGAACGTATGTGAGCCCTGATGACATTCAAGCTCTGGCCTCTCCTGTCCTTGCGCATCGTGTGATGTTGTCCAATCAGGCTCGCTACAGTGGAAAGACAACCAATCATATTATGGAATCGATTGTGAGCGATCTTCGTGTGCCCACATGAGATTCTCTAAACTCAATCTGGCAAAGCTCAATTATATTCTCATCCCCTCAACCAAAGAAGAGCGCGAACGTTTTCAAAAGTCTCGTAGTCGGGTGCTCTTTCTCTTTCTGTTAAATTTCTTCTTTTTGTTTTCCAGAGAAGGTCGGGTGCTGCTGCTTTGTTGGATGTTGGCAGCAGCGATAAGTATTAATATAGGATTTACCCAGTACTATGTTGTGTGGAGTGTGCTCTCTGGCCTTTTGTTGGCTTCCCTTCTCTTGCGAAGGGGGGTGAGACTGAAGGATGTGAGTCTGTCGTTTGATGCGCCTCAGCGGGTTACGCTTGGCGACCCTGTACATTTTGTTGTTGAATGTCGGAACCAAGGGAAACTCACTCATCAGGCGATTCGGATTGAGCGTCCTTTTTTACTTTGGGATGGCTCTTATTTAAGCCCGCGTGTTTTTATCGAAAACCTGGGACCCGAAGAGACTTGTTCTTGTTCGATTGTTGCGAAATTTGTGGCGCGTGGAGAACATTACCTCGATGCGGTGAGTGCGCGAGCCTTGGCCCCATTGGGGTTGGCGTTGAGTCCAGCTATTTTTAGCCAAAGGGGAGTGCAGTTCTTGGTCGTCCCTCGGATCGCAAATGTCACTCATGTGGATGTTGACACAACACAAAAATACCAGCCTGGTGGGGTGGCTTTGGCTTCGATCATGGGGGAGTCGCGCGAGTTGATCGGTGTTCGGCCTTACCGGCCTGGAGACCCTATCCGGGATATTCATGCCAAAACATGGGCTCGTATCGGTGCGCCCGTCGTTCTTGAATACCGACAAGAGTATTTTACCCGTATTGGCATTATCATTGACACAGACCAGGGCCAGTCCGATGATCCCGTGTTTGAGTCCATGCTCTCTCTTGCGGCAGGCATCGTGGCGCAGCTAAGTCGAGGTGAGGCCCTGTTGGATCTTCTTGTGATTGGAGAAGACTTTCATCAACTGACTCTCGGACGAAGCCTTGGCTTTCTGGAGCAAGCTCTTGATCTGCTCGCTTGTGTCGAACCCAAACAAGGATTTCGCTCGGAGTTTTTGCAATCACAATTGCGAGGCCATCTCTCTCGCCTGTCTTGTATCGTTGTCTTGAGTATGCATTGGGATAAGGAGCGTCAGCAATTTTCGGATTGGATCGAACAACGCGGTATTCGATGTCGCCGTGTGAATGTCATTGAAAAGAATGAGCCTGAGTATGCAACGTCTGTCGGTGCTACAATGATTAAAGTTGCAGAAATTCAGAAAGAGGAGCTGGTGGTTTGAAGCGAGCAGAGTGGCCCATGCGGT
>JALTMC010000524.1:10133-14800 GCA_027005175.1 Myxococcales bacterium | reverse complement strand
ATCCCAACCCACATCCCAACCCACATCCCAACCCAAAAAGAGATAGAATCATGCGCAAAGCAGCCATCGACCTGGGAACCAACTCTTGTTTGTTAACCATAGCAGAGGTGGAAGACACTCAACTCACAGAAGTGATAACAGACCAGATGCGGATCGTTCGGCTAGGGCAGGAGATTGACCAAACGGGACAACTCCACCCTGATGCCATAGAACGAACCATGAAAGCCTTGCGAGAATACCGGGAGATCTGTGAGCAACACCAAGTCGTCGTTGGTGATGTACAACTGGTGGCCACCAGTGCCATGCGAGATGCCAGCAACAGACAGATCTTGATCGATAGAGTACTTGAAGAGTTGGGGTTTACGTTGCGAGTTATCTCTGGGGAGCAAGAAGCCCTGTGGAGTTGGAGAGGTGCGCTCACCCAGTTGTCACTTCCTGATGACGCCCAGCCTTGCCTTCTTGATATCGGTGGAGGCAGTACAGAGTTGGTCTGGAATGGCGGTCAACAGCGATTCAGCTTGCAGATGGGTAGTGTTCGTGCAACGGAACGCTATATTCACGACGACCCACCCACATCTGCCATGTTGCAAAAGATCCGAGAGGATTTATTGGGGCAGCTACGGTTATTGCCTCCCATCGCCGTGCCTAACCCGCTCATCGCAGTCGCAGGCACGGCGACGACCTTGCTGGCCATTGTACATCAAATAGAACCGTACGATACGACTCAAATTCACGGTGTACCTCTACACAAACACGAGCTATCTCCCTTACTTGAACTCTTCTGTTCCACTTCTATTGCACAGCGCAGTAAACTCAAAGGTTTACACCCCAAACGAGCAGACGTCATCCCTGCTGGAGCACAGATCCTACTCACTGTATATGAATACCTGAACATGGAACAAGCCATCATTTCTGACCGTGGACTACGATATGGCTTGCTCTTCATTTAAGTTTGCGTGTTGCCGCACAATTCGGTATCACTGTTCCAGAGATTGAATAAGACCCCCTTTACCCCAAGGAGTTTGCGATGTCGGTCATCGTTACCAGCCTACTCATTATAGGTGTAGCTGTTTATTTGCTTGCCATTGTGACGGATGAGTTTTTTATTGAGAGTTTGCAACAGATCGCAAATCGCTGGAGGCTACCGCATGATGTAGCAGGTGCTTCATTGATGGCGATGGGTTCATCTGCTCCAGAGTTGGGTATCGCCTTGCTCGCAGTCTTTCGTCATGGAGGACAACATAGTGACGTCGGAATGGGTACAATTGTGGGCTCTGCGATGTTCAACATCCTTGTCATTACCGGTATCTCTGCGATGGTGCGACCAGCCGATACAAACCTTAAATCCGGTCTACGCGATATTCTGATGTATGTGACTAGCATTGCCGCTCTTTTGTTTGTGTTTCGAGACGGCAGCATCACACTTACAGAAGCCAGTATACTGATGGGTCTTTATGTTATCTATCTCGTCATCTTATTTGCTTGGAGCCGAAAAAATCCCCACACCGAAGAAGACTTCCACATCGCTGACGAAATTGAAATGGACGAGGCGATCTCCGGCTCTTTGTTTGCACGTTTCAACGGCGGTGTTGCTGCTTTCCTCGGACTCTTTGCAGGAGATCCCAGAAGATCCTTCCTCCGGGCTTTTTTCATCTCTATCTTAATGATCGCTGGGTTGAGTTGGCTTCTTGTGGACTACGCCATCATTTTTGCCCAAGCTGTCAACATACCACCTGTACTTGTCGCCTTAACCATCCTCGCTGCAGGCACCTCTGCGCCTGATCTGATTGCTTCAGTCATTGTGGCCAAACAGGGTCGTGGCACGATGGCCATCTCCAACGCTGTGGGTTCCAACATCTTCGACGTCCTCGTTGGCCTCGGGCTTCCCTGGATGCTTGTGATCGGTATGCGTCAACTCGGTTGGATTGGCGGCTCCTCCACCGTGCTTGTCAGCACAGAAGGCCTCTGGCTCTCCGTCATCCTTTTGCTAGGCTCAGTCTTTGTCTTGCTACTTTTCTTGTGGACCCGAAAACAACTCAGCCGCCTGGAAGGTAGTATCCTCATCTCCTTTTATGTGGCTTATGTTTTGTGGGCTTGTATGCAGTCACCCACAGCCAAAGCAAACCACAGCGTCAAAGCAAATCACAACATCAAAACCAAAATCGAAGCCCGACGACGCAAAGGAGAGAACCAAAAAATCAAAACTCCACCATCGAGAGTCAAGGTCGTTGCACGAAAAACCAAGTCTACCCCAAACCGAAAAACCACACCCAAACCCAGAAAATAAAAAAACTCCAACTTCCAACCAAAGTAAGCTTCGCGAAACAGGAACCTTGGACTTCTCATCAACGGGTTAGATTTACCGGGCTCTCTCTATAAGAATTCAGCCAGTATCAACAGGCTCAAGGCCAGCATATGATAGGCTATGATCAGAGAATACACGATGAAAACAAGGATGATACCCAACACAGCAGCGACTTGATTACGACGTTGTGCCAGAATCAACAAACCACCTGTAACCAGCCCCACCTTGCCCAACAAAAACAGACCCGGATGGATTTGAAGTAATACATCCATCATAGGATTGGCTTCTATCGCCAGTTGCGATGACACCCACAAGATGGTCATCAAACCATCTGCAACATTCATCACAAAAGTCATCAAGAGCAATCGATGCAGATGACGTTGTAGAAAGTTCAGTATGCCAAAACCTGTTTGATTGGGAATATGCAAAGGAAGATCTGCCCACGGCAGAAAAGAACGAGCATATTCGACAATTGAGGAAGGTTGGTTCTTGAGGGTCGTTGTAGGTTTCATGATTGGCTTCTCCAGTGAGATGGGGTGGGTCATGCCGAACCACTCCCATAACAAGAGATATGCCGAATCCATAAATGCAACCCGAACTTATTTCAAATTCAATACATAACACGTAACCTCATGTACAAAAGGAACCCTCTCTGCTCGAAAGTGTCCATGATATGGACACTCCGTGTCCACAACATGAACAGCCAGAGCAAAGACCATCAAATCCATCAACAAGCAACCCTGACTAACTTTGTACAAGCAACTCTGACCAACTTTGTACAAGCAACTCTGACCAACTTTGTACAAGCAACTCTGATCAACTTTGTACAAGCAACTCTGATCAACTTTGTACAAGCAACTCTGACCAACTCTATATTTTCTGGTTTAATCTTTGACAAGGTCAAAGATTAAACGACGGAGTCCTTTGACTGCCATTCGATAAACATACATAGTTAGAAAGACAAGACCTTAAAAAGGTCACACAAACTCTTGCATGAGGAATCTTGTATGTCTCTGTTGCAAAAAAAGTATCGATGGCTGCGATGGATTGGTGTTTTCGGACTATTTGGCTTAATGTTAAGTTGCAGTGACAAACAACAAACCCCCTGTAAAGCCGACGCAGATTGCCAAGGCATTAGCAAACTGCAAGGTGTTTGCCTCAAAGGATTTTGTGCATTCACCAATGCCTGTGAGCGTGCTTGCAAAGAAGACAAAGAATGCAGTACCTGTGGAAAAGATGAAGACGGATTCGGATTTCGTTGTCGCAATGGTACATGCCTTCCGGTATCTCAATCCGGTGCGATCATGGGGAAATACGAACAATGTGGCTCTGCTGTTGGCAAAAGCTGCCAATCGGGGTTCATCTGTAAAAAACCCAATGAAGCATCGACCTTTGGCTTCTGTTACCCGCAATGTGACTCTGTCAAGACGACCTGTGATGATGGCAAAGGTCGATGTGTTGCCTTGTTGAATGGAGATGTCTGCCTTCCCAACGGCACTGCAGGAAGTAACGCTGCTTGTGGCCTCTCTCCCAATGACAAGCGCGTTGATATCAGTAAGATCTGCAAACCTACCCACTCTTGTGTTCGTTTAAGTTCGACCAACCCACAAGGATTCTGCTTTCCTGGCTGCGATCCAAAATCAACAAGCTGCGACAACAACAAAGGCCTGTGTACCAAACTCAATGACAAGACCGGCTCCTGTATACCCAAACCACAAGGAAAAGAAGGTGATGTCTGTACCACCCTGGACAAGATGACTCCCTTTGATCCCAAACAACTTTGCCAACCCAAGTTTGCTTGCAGCCAAGGCAAGTGCATCAAACGCCAGCTCAAGGGTACATTTGAAAAGTGCGGAGAACTCACAACATGCGGAAGTAAGGCTTTGTGTGTCGTCCTTAAACGAGGAGCAACCACCGGATACTGCCTCCCCTTGTGTGCCACTGCCGGTGGACTTTGTGAGAACAAAACAGGCACCTGTCGACGTTTGGAGAATGGCTCAGGTGTCTGCATCCCCGGCACAGCCACAGAAAATGCATTTTGTGGAGTTGCTGATGCTGAAAAGCTAGACCCTGGAAAATTCTGCAAAGCAGGTCTACGCTGCACGAGTAGTAAGTGCGTCAAGCTCCCGGAGTTCGGCATCGATGAGATCTGTAGTGCTGATCGACTGTGCAAATCTCCATTAACATGTGTTGCTTTCAAAGCACCTGGAACCATCGGTGTCTGTCTACCTACAGTCGTAAAATGCAGCACCACAGCCTGTGCCAAAGGGCGTATCTGTCTCCCCGGTAAAACCGGGGGCATCTGTGTCCGCAGTTGCAAGTCTTTCAAAGACTGCACCAAAACCCAAGACTGCACCAAAAC
>JALTMC010000524.1:0-10123 GCA_027005175.1 Myxococcales bacterium | reverse complement strand
GCCTCCCCCTCTCGCTGCAGATAGCCTTTACCAAGCAAACTCGTAAGGATGCCAAAAAGATTGCTTCGTCAGGTTTACGAAACAAGCCTGACAAAGATCCGGGCTGGCATCACCAGATGCCGGGGTTCACAATTCATGAAATGGGCTCTGGCTTATGCCTCAGCCAATCGCAAGGCCATGCTGCGATCGGTTTGTCAGCTTGTGAGTGATAGATTTGGTGTCTCTGCTGACCAGGACAGCTGGATCGACTGCAACCACAACCATGTCAACCAGGAGGAGCACGAAGGTCGCTTGTATTGGGTTCACCGCAAAGGTGCGAATGCTGCACATGAAGGCCAGCCAGGGATCATCCCAGGTTCCATGGGAAGCCCAAGTTTTCTGGTCGAAGGTCGAGGAGAGGTCTCGGCATTGTGTTCAAGTTCTCATGGTGCAGGACGAGCCAAAAGCCGAACGCAGGCTCGACGTGAGATATCAGAACGTTCACTCGAGCAACAGATGCGAGGGATCTGGTTTGACCAGCGAATCAGCTCCCAGCTGGTGGATGAAGCTCCCTCTGCCTATAAAGATATCCGGGTCGTCATGCGTGCCCAACGAGACCTGATCCGTGTGACGAAAAAACTCCAACCTATCCTGTCCTTCAAAGGCCGTTGAAATGGCCTCCTGCTTTCGACTCACCATTCTCTAGGGGCTGCAACCCTGTGAGCCTTCCATGTCCCAAGTTGAAATGGCCTCCTGCTTTCGGCTCACCATTCTCGATCTCAGAAATCTGAGATCATGTCTTCAGAAATCCTATAAATTGAGGTAGATAAGGATCCACAAGGAGGTTCTGTACGGCATAGGGAACTCTATGGATTACTTGCAAAACCCACACGTTGTAAGTACACTGCCCAAAGTGGCATGTGATCTGCAGGCGAGGGCCACCAGCCATCACGCCGATGGTACGTGTGGAGAGAGAAAAGATGTTTCAGTGGCAAAAACAAGTGAGCAAGGGATGGATCGCCTTCGGGTTGATCCTCTTTTTGTGTCTGCCCCCGATAGCCTGGGCTGGCTCTGCTGCTCTGCGTCACTTGGAACAACGCTATCACCAAAAATCTGCCTATGTCCGAAATCTCCACCTACGCCGCCAAAACTATCTGTCCTCTGTCCTCAAAGCAGCTCGCAGTCTCGCCTTGCTAAAGAAACAAGCAGAGCGCAAGGGCCTGTTGGGTATCCCTGCTCGAATGCGTCTCCCCAACGCTCGTGCTGCGGCAGAAGACTTGGTTAAGAAAATAAAGCGACTTGATCGTCGGCTCACCAAGCACAACAATCGACTGAAGCGAATGCGTCGCAAGCTGAAAAAATGGTATCGTCTGAAGATGACGACCTTACAGCAACAACGTCGCAAGATCAAAGAGAAGAAGCAGCGCCTTGCACTGCTTCAGCGGTGGCAAAGTTATCGTCTGAAATTCGAACGACTGTCCAAAGATGCGCCTCGTCTAACACGCCGCGCCCTGCCTCATTTGCGCGTCAGTATCGATCCTCTGGATGGTCCTGTTGAGCTTCGCCAAAAGGCCGATGTTCTCAAAGATCAGGAAGACCGTATCAAGAACCGAATGCAAAAGTTACAGCGTCAACTCCGAAAGGTTCGCCAACGCTATACACGGGAGCGTCAGGATCAAAAGCTGGCTCAACGTGTTCGCAGGATGACGTCCGAAGACGATCTCTTTAATGAAGGAGAACGTAGCCCTCGTGTGACAACAGGAGCGCGTACTTCAGAAAGAATGAGAACTCGTGGAGGCAGGAACACCACCAGGCCACCAGCAAACCCCACCCCCACGGCAAATGCAGGAGTTAAGTCAGGGTCCAGCGCACCGAAGAAATCGGGAACATCGGGACAGAGCGAAAGCGCAAGTGCAGACCGTAACACCACTCCACAAGCTCCACCCAATTCAGCCGCCGCTCCAAGCAATTCAAAAGGCACTGGCAGCAACACAAGTGGAAGCAGCATGGGCAGCAAAGCCCCCGGACAAAGCGGAGGTTATAGCAACAATGGAAGAGGCTCCACTGCAAACCCTACCCCGGGCAGAGACAGTGACAAGTCTGGGGTAAAAACCACCACTCAAACCCAAAGAGTCACCGCCCAGCCTCGTTTGGGTTATGGACCAGGAGCCACGATTCACAATGGAGATCCCCTGAACCCAACAGGAACCCTGGCTCAACAGCTCCAAGCTCTCAAACGATACCAACAAGCTCTCCGCCAACGCGCACTGCAACTACGAAAGAAACAACAACAATTCTTAAGTCGTGCAAAGAAACTTCAACGTCAGGAGAAACGTCGCCGCCGACGCTAGCTCCAGTGCAGCGCGACGAAGGCGAAGATCCTGATGGAACAAGGATGAGAGACACACAGTCTGCCTTCACAGAAGGCTACATTTGGCGACTCGCTTTGGCGTCTCAACGCGGTTTCCCACATCCTTTCCCGCCTTGCACCGGGGGCGGCTCGCTTTGCCGTCTCAACCTGCTTTCCCACACCCTTACACAAAAGGTGGCTTGCTATTCTTTCTTCGAGTGCTTTCCCACATCCTTGCACAAAAGGGGGCTTGTTATTCTTTCTTCGAGTGCTTTCCCACATCCTCTCTCCTGCCTTTTGGCTCCAATGCTCTTTTTCCTTCACGCAAAAAAGTTACGCGATGCTCCATAACTTTTTGTACTTTGAGGTGTATCTTTTCCTTCACACAAAAAAGTTACGCGATGCTCCATAACTTTTTGTACTTTGAGGTGTACCATCTGATGGGGGGCCCCATCAGATGACAGCAAGCACAACCCGAGAAAGGTTGGTAATCACAGGGTATCAACCCTTTCATTTCAGGGTGGCCCCTTGCATCAGACTCGTAGATCTGGGAAGTTCCTATGAAGCGTCGTTCATTTGTTATGTTATGATAAATGAATCGTACAAGAAGGAACAATGAGTTCGTTCTATCAGAAAATGTGTTGCATCGTATCGCTGTCCAACATAGAGGGTTGTGAAGAGCCATACTAAGATGGTTTCTTTCTTTTAAGGAGATATTGATGAGTGTCTATCCAGCCGACTGGCCAGGTGAGGGTCCAATTGATTTATCCATCCACGATCTGCCTCACCAATCCTCAACAACCGAGTGGTGGTATATCAACAGTCATCTCGAAATAGCAGATGGACGAAAATACTCACTTTTTGCCTCCTTTTTTCGTATCATCGCAGGGTATGACAAAGAAACCAAAGAGCCTCAGTATGCTCACTCTATGACATGGGCTTTAAGTGACCCACAAACGGGCAAATACTACCCATTATCTCTGGTGGACCCCGAAGCTCCACGCATGGGCCTTGAGCGACTCAAACGCGGAGAGGGAACCCAAGACAAGAGGTTGCGACGCTCTCTCCAAGAGATCCTTGAACGCGGTAACGTCCCCTACCCTGACCAGATCTTTCCTGGCAATGTCTTTGTCAACCCAACTTGTTTGGAGCTTGACTACAGCGGACAACGCTATACCAAACTCAGTGAAGGCAAATACCGTCTTGAGTTACACCACACCCATTTTAATGTTGGATGCAATCTGGTTCTCGAACTGCAGAAAGAACCGGTTCGACATGGAAACAACGGTGTGGTCAAAGGTACTGCAGGCGAAGATATGTTCTACTACTTTATCCCTCGCGTCAAAGTGAGTGGAGAGTTGAGCATTGGTGGAGTCAATCACACACTCTCTCATGGAAGCGGTTGGTACGACCACGAATTTGGAGCACCTCCACCTCAACCAGTCCCCTCAGCAGGAGCAACACCTGTCAAGCCCGAGGAAGCCAACACAAAGAAACCCTCCAAAGAAGATATCTCGTGGAACTGGATCTCCGTTCAGTTTGAAGACGGCAGTGAACTCACAGCCTACGACCTGTTTGATCGCACCCAAGATGACAAAGGTGCCGGAGCCTACTGTGTTTTCATTGATCCTGAGGGCAAGTCAACCACGGTCAATGAATTTAACTTTGAGCCCCAAAATAGCTGGCGCAGCACACGCACCTTTAACGAATACCCCACACAGTGGACCCTATCCATTCCCGCCTGGGAATGTGAACTCAAAGCAGAAGGTGTATTTCAAGACCAAGAGTTTATCACCCTGATCTCCAAACCAGCATTTTGGGAAGGTCGTATCCAAGCAGAGGGAACCCTCAAGGGCAAAGAGGTCAAAGGCATCGGCTTCATTGAGAGAAGCGGTTTCCAGCTTATCGACAACCTGGACGACTTCTTCAAAGCTGTAGGCAAAGAGACACGCAAGTCTGTACGCACTCTCATCCCGATGGAACCAACCTATGAAGAAGCTAGAGAGCTTGTCGCCGACGAAACACGCGACAACCTGATGGTTGGTGTAGACATCCAGCAACTCTCTGAGCATGCCATTCACCCCGTCCGAGAGATCACAGACCGGGGTGGCAAATCCTGGCGTTCTTACGCCACTCTTGCATGTTGTGATGTGGTCGGTGGAGACTCTCGCGATTATGTCCAATGGCTCGCAATGCCCGAGCTGCTGCATGTTGGCTCATTGATCGTTGATGATGTTCAAGACAAATCAACCTGGCGACGGGGAGGTGAAGCCTGTCATATGATCTATGGTGAAGCCATCGCAATCAACGCAGGTACCGCTTGCTACTTTATGGGTCAAAAGATCCTGCAAAAGGGCAAGCCCATCTCAGATGCAAGAAAAGTTCGTGTTTATGACAACTACTTTTCAGCACTTCGTGCCGGACACGCCGGACAAGCCCTTGACATCGCAGGCCCCCCCGAACATGTGATGAATGCCGTTGTAAAAACAGGTGATATCAAAGATCTCGAAGAACGTGTCCTCGCTGTCCACCGTCTGAAATCTGCCACCCCCGCCGCTACACTTGCTCGCATGGGTGGCCTGATCGGTGATGGAACAGAAGAACAAATCGAAGCTCTAGGACAATACTTTGAATCCCTCGGCCTCGCCTTCCAAATTATCGACGATGTTCTCAACCTTCGAGGCTTCAAAAGTGACCTAAAATCACGAGGCGAAGATCTCGCCCACGGCAAGATCACAATGCCAACTGTCAAGGCCATGGCCACCCTTCCCCAAGACAAACGACTCTGGCTCTGGGAAACCATTCGCTCCATGCCCACAGATCAAACCCTCATCTCCAAATGCATCGAAGAAATCGAAGCATGTGGCGGCCTCCAAGCCTGTGTCGAGATGGCCAACGTTCTTGTCGAAGAAGCCTGGACAAGCCTCCAACCCCTCATCAAAGACTCACTCCAATCACTCCTACTTCGCGCCTTTGGATGGTATGTCCTAGAAAGACACTATTAAACCACTCGATAAGCCAACCAACGAACAAGCTTATGAGCTTATGAACGAGACAATGTTCGTGAAGTTCACAAACCATATCGACGCGAGGTCCTACGACCACAGTTTGAAGCAGTATACCAAGCGATAGAGCACGACAACCCTGCAGAAGAAGGGCCAGCCTGGAAAAGAATTGCAGTAGAGCGGTTTGAATCTTCAGGGTTTACCGATTTGAAAGAATTTATGTTTGAGCTTTTTTGTGAAGAGTTTGAGGATAGCATTCGCTCAACAGAAGTGCCATTTCCTCCAATACCTCAGCTTTATGCAACCGAAAATATCCCAATAGAACAAAAAGAAATCCACCTTCACTTCTTCATCAGAAACTCACACTGGTATATTGCCGAGTATGATCCCGAGGAAAGACTTTTCTTTGGATACACTATTTTGAACGGCGACACATGGAATGCAGAGTGGGGATATACCAGCCTCGATGAATTGTTGAGTATAGATCTTCGTGGCATCAGAGTTGAGCGAGACCTTGCCTGGAAGCGCAAGCCATTTTGCACAATCGATCAAGAGTGGCAGTAATATCGCTTTCGGCTTCGCTAATCCACTCTCGTGTTGGTACCAGTTAGTGTAAGAACCTCTTGCAGCTTGTAAGAATTTAACTTAAGAATCAACAGAACATTGTATCAGAAAAAAAATGCATTGACAGAATGAACTTTTTCGATCTTTAATACGTATAATTTAAGTATTAATTATAACTTTTGGTGGAAGAAAAAAGATACTGTTACACGACTAATGGAAGGAGCGATATTGATGAATACTATGAAATATACTTGCTCTGTTGTGCTGATGCTTGGAGTACTGATGTGCTGGCACCCTGTTGAAGCCACGAACAAGCAAAAGAAAGTTCCATCAGCTCTCGCCGCAAGCAAGCTTCAAAAATTACGTCAATATAGAAAGGCTCGTCAGTTGCGGCGGGCTAAATTGGTGAAGTACAAGAAGTGGCGCCTGGAGAAGGTAAAGCAATTGCGGGCAAAGCGGGAGAAGTATCGAAAATCTCAAAAAGAGCGTGCTGGTCGAATATGGAATATTCTCAAAAAACACCACGAAGCTCGTTTGAAAAAAACAAACAATAAATGATAAGAATGTGCAGCTGTCAGCTGCACATTCTTATATGGAATAACGGCCTCCATCCGATGCACTGCTACGCTCGGAGAATTTGTATGAAACATTGGTACGCCTATTCATTCTGTAGGCTGGCTGGATTTTTGTTGCTGGCACTGATAGTGATGAGTTGCAATCCATGCTATCTGGAGAAAACTCCAACGAAAACCACCCTTCACTGTGGGGATGAGTCTTTGGTGGTTAAGCCTGTACCTCCTGGTCCAGCAGGAGAGAAAGGAGAGCCTGGTAAGGCTGGTGACTCTTGTTCTGTAAAGACAACGAGTACCGAGCCATCAGGAGTTCGTAAACTTGTCATCCAATGTGGTGCAAAAGAGCATACCATCACGATCCCCAAAGGTGAGAAAGGTGAACCTGGCGAGAAGGGGACTCAGGGAGAAAAGGGAGCCCCAGGACAAAATGGCAATTCGTGCTTTATTTTCAAGATCGAAAAAACACAGTTTAATGATCAGAAGGTGGTGCTCCAATGTGGGGATAAAAAGGTTGAATTTCTAATTCCTGGAACGAAATACAACAGACAATTTACAGAATTTTCAGGCATAGCGTCATCACCGAAAGGTGGGGGAATCGTCCGACATATGAGCTTCACAAAACTCAATCTAAGATCGAAGCTTCGCGCCCTATACTTTGATCAATTTCATGCACGTCTCCTTCCAAATAAACAAGGTACCTGCGCATGCTCATGGTCGATCTTTTTTGATGGCCGTCCTTGTATTGGCCTTTTGGATCTAGAAGCCAACAGTCAAACTGGCACAAAGGTAACCACTGCATTCATGGGATATTGCGCCAGGACAAGTGTAAGAGCTTATACAAGCTACAGAGGAGTAGTGGAAGTAGGTGTGGTCATGATACCCGGCAAGAATTGTGAATGCATTACAGGAAAGGTGGCGTTTAACCCCTTCCTTGAAGTTGAAGAAGTGGAACAGTAAAGGGTTCAAATCCAGATACTTTGTTCATCATCATATGAATTTGTGCGTTACTAATGGAGCAATAGCAATGAAACGATTTGTATCACAACCTCTCCGAAACTGTAAGAAATACTATTGCAACCCGCATACGTTAATGTTGTTTTTTGCTCTTGTTTTTTTGTTTTTGTTTTTTTCATTTCAAACTGCATTCGCCTTGCCCACTTCTTCCTGTTGTCAGGGACAAAATTGTTGTCCTGATTCAAACAATGTACAGCCAAGTTGTTGTGCGTCGCAGCCTCTTACTTATTGTGCCAATAGCTGGTCGGCATGGTGTCGATTCACGGAACGAGTTTTGACGGAGCCAAAGCAAGGGCTTTTTTGTTGAAGAACTGTAGTGTTTAGCCGTCGAGCAAAGACATGACAATGCCTTTGATTTCGCCGCCAGGAAAGCGGCCTTTAAGTTTGGGCATGGCTTCTTTCATCACAAGACCCATTTGTTTGCGAGAAGTAGCTCCTGAAGCTTCCATGGCTTCGCGAACAATACCCTCGGCTTCTTCGCGAGACAGTTGCTCAGGTAAGTAGGAAGTAATCACACCCAACTCAAACTTTTCCTGCTCGGCCAAGTCATCGCGTCCGGCAGCTTCGTAGGATTCAATGCTATCGCGGCGACGCTTGGCCTGTGTAGAGAGAAAGCTGAGTTCAACACTCTCATCGAGATTGTTGGCCTTTTCATCCACATCACCACCACCAAACTCTTTGATGACAATCACTTTTAAGTCAGAAATCAACAAGCGCAATGCATCTCGACGCTTAGACTCTCGTGCTTTCATGGCTTCCTTAACATCAGCCGTCAACTTCGCTAGCAAAGACATCGTAACCTCCTCTATGTTGAAGATGTCGAAAAGAATCTCTTATACGAACAATGTATCAAATGAGTTCACATGGTTGAAACTCAGATGTATCGAATGAGTTCACATGGTTGAAACTCAGGTATCCACGTTCTCTAGCCTGAACTCCTTTCAGAGACAAGGGGGAACAGTCATGTCCCGCATTGTTCATGGTTGCTGAAGGCGAAACAAAGGAAAGGACGAGCCGATCCGAGGAAGGCGCAAGTCCGACCCCACAAGTGATACAGCGTACCGTCACGAATGGCGGGCCGAGCATGACGCTGCAGATCCCAGGCTTTGCGAGTGGCAGGCCAGAGTTTCGTGAATGGTTCGAGACAAATAGCAAGTCACAAGTAGCAAGTCTATCAAGACCCTCTCTGGCCCCACGTACGAGTCCATCGCCACTTGACCTGACCGGAACTCGTTGATTTGAAACCTCGTCTTTGATACGTTCCGGCCATCGAATTTGATGATAGAAACAAAAAGGAAATACAATATGACCTGGATTCCTTATGAGATACCTACTCCTCGCGGTGTATTTTGTCATCGCACGTTGAATCTTCGTTCGATTCAAGCCATTGGTTATGACATGGATTATACGTTGATTCATTACAATGTAAAAGCCTGGGAGGGGCGTGCATTTGGCTATCTGAAGCAGCGTCTTTTGGAGCTGAATTGGCCGGTGGAAGAGATCACTTTTGACCCAAGCCTTGTGATTCGTGGCTTGGTGATCGATCGAGAGTTAGGCAATGTCATCAAGGTTAACCGGTATGGTTATATCAAACAAGCGGCTCATGGCTTAACGATGTTGGACTTCGAGACCTTGCGAAAGACGTATCGTAGAACAATCGTAGATTTAGGAGAGCCCCGTTACTACTTCCTCAACACTCTCTTTTCGATCTCTGAAGCCTCCATGTATATGCAGCTAGTTGAGCTTTTGGATGCACGCAAGTTGCCGGGAATCATGAATTACTCCGACCTCATGGACGCGCTCCGCAGCAACCTGGATCAAACACACCTGGAAGGTGAACTTAAAAATGATATCATGTCCCGACCGGAAGACTTTGTGGAGCTAGATCCAGCGATTCCACAAACCTTGCTGGACCAGAAAGAAGCTGGTAAGACACTCTTATTAATTACAAACTCCGAGTGGTATTATACCCGCGCCATGATGGAGTATGCGTTCGATCCCTTCCTTCCCGACGATATGAAATGGGAGGAACTCTTTGAACTTGTTGTGGTCTCTGCTCGCAAACCTGCCTTCTTCTCCGAAAAAGCACCGATGTTTGAGATCATCGATGACGACGGCAAGTTACTTCCCTGTGTTGGAATACCTTCAAAACAAGGAAAGTACCTCGGTGGCAATGCCTGCCTGATCGAAGAGTATCTTGGTATGCACGGCGACCAAATCCTCTACGTTGGAGACCATATCTTCAGTGATGTTAATGTCTCGAAAAGTATCCTGCGATGGCGCACCGCTCTCGTTGTTCGAGAACTAGAACGAGAACTTCTATCTCTTGAAAAGTCGCGAGCACTGCAAGAGGAGATCGGCCAAAAAATGCGCCGAAAAGAGTCTCTTGGCTATCGCATGTCCCACTACCGACTGGCACTTCAGAGGCAAAAAGCAGGGCGGCCTTTGGGTCAACTCTCAGACCTGCCTCAGCCCTTCGAGCCGGAAATTGAGCGATTGAGCCTGGAGCTTCGCGCCCTCGATAAAGAGATCGGCCCCCTTGTCATCGAAGATGGGCAAAGTTTCAATACCCGTTGGGGCTATTTAATGTGGGCAGGTAACGACAAAAGTCATCTCATTCACCAGATATCAAAATACGC
>JALTMC010000523.1 GCA_027005175.1 Myxococcales bacterium | reverse complement strand
TGGTTGTAGATGCGATGGGCGCGAGACAGGTCTTCTTCATTCTTCCCCCAGGCAAAGAGGGTGGGGCGTACTCCTGAAAAGGCCCGTATCATCCGTGCTTTTCGGATGGAAGGAAATACCCTCTCTACACCTTGTAATAAATACTGGATCTCATCATGTGTGGGGTGTGGCGAGTTCATGTCTCCATAATAATCATCGTCTGTGGTTCCGATGATGGTTGTATTTTGGTCGGGTATCAGAAAGATCTGTCGTCCATCCACAGCTGAATTGGCGATGGCCCAGTTTGAAATTCGCCGGTCCATCACAATGTGAGTTCCTTTTCCTGGGCGCAGTTTGATCGTAGCAGAGGCAAGTCTCGCTATTTCTGGACTCCAGACCCCAGCTGCGTTAAATACATATCTTGCGGTGTATCGGGTGTCTCTCTGTGTTAAATCGTCTCTAGCAATAACACCTCGAATATTACCTTTGGGGTCTCGGTAAAGTTGTTTTACTGCCGTATGATTACAGATTGTTGCACCGTGCTGAGAAGCAGATAAGGCATTCAACAAACATAGACGATAGGGGTCGATCCCCCATTCATCCATGGTTAACGCACCCAATGTGTCTGGGTGTAAGCCCGGCTCCAATGCCAGAGCTTCTGCACGATTGAGGTGAGTATGCGGCTTCCCATTCTTGTAAGGTTGGTAACTATCATAACCGCGAAGATAGGCTTCCATCAGAAACGGATAGATACGGTTTTTGAAAACACGCTTGAGCCAGTTTCCATCTTTTCTTTTGAGGTAAGGCAACAAAAAAGGAATGCGAAAGAGCAGGTGAGGTAGGATCTTTTGAATATAACCCGAGTCGATGCAACTTAATCGAGTGGTTTCACGGTCAAACAACATATAGCGAAGGCCACCGTGGATCATCCTACTGCTGTACCCGGTTGTTCCAGCACCGAAATCCTTTTTCTCAAGGAGCAGTGTTCGCAAACCTCGCATCGCCGCATCACGAGCGATACCCGTTCCATTGCAACCCCCACCAATCACGATTAAATCAAAATCATAAGGCTCGACTGTTGTCATATCATTCCTTTTTGTGGTCGGTTTTTTCCTTTGGCAGAACATGGATATGCAGGTCTGTGAGCTGAATTGCTTCGACTGGGCCAGGAGCACCACTCATTGGACAAGCAGCTTTTTGAGTTTTTGGAAATGCGACAACATCACGTAGCGATGCTTCTCCTGCAAGAAGCATCGCTATTCTGTCGAGGCCAAGAGCGATCCCTCCATGTGGGGGAGGGCCATAGGTTAAAGCCTCAAGTAAGAAACCAAACCTGTTTTGTGTTTCTTCTTCTGAGAAGCCAAGCATCTCAAGGATCTTCGATTGTAGGTTGGTATCGTGAATACGGATAGAGCCACTACCTAGCTCAAAGCCATTGAGAACCAAGTCGTAAGACAGGGAGCGGACTTCAAGAGGGTTGCTCTCTAACTTCTCCAGATCTTCTGGATGCGGGCTGGTAAATGCGTGATTCACTGCGTGGTATCTGTCGTCACCAGCATCGTATTCAAACATGGGAAACTCTTCAATCCAAAGGAATCCCCAGTCTGACGTTCTTGTGAGATCTAGGTCTTGCAACAAATGTCTTCGAAGCTGGCCCATCAACTGGTTGACAGTGCTGGGGTCCGTGTCGGCAGCTACCAGAACAAGGTCGCCATCGGTTGCATTCAGAATCGAACACAATGAATCCTGTTCTGCTTCCGTCATGGATTTGGCTAACGGGGAGTTCCAGGCTCCATCCACCCGCTTAAACCAGGCCACCCCTTTGGCTCCCCATTCGGATTTTGCAAGCTTCTCAAGCTTCTTGAGCCACCCGCGACTTTTCTCGCTCTGACCAGGAAGTTTCAATGCTTTGATCAATCCTCCTCCATCAACAACTTGCCTGAATATTCCCAACTCTGATTCCACAAACACCTGATTGATATTTTGAAGTTTTATGGGGTATCGGATGTCGGGCCGGTCTTCTCCATAGTGGTCCATTGCATCGTTATAACTCATTCGTGGAAAGGGAGTGGGAAGATCGATTCCCATTACATTCTTGAAGACATCAACAAACATCCCCTCCATCAACGAGTAGATATCTTCTCGTGTCACAAAGCTCATTTCCAAATCGATCTGAGTAAACTCAGGTTGTCTGTCTGCGCGGAGATCTTCATCTCGAAAACATCGGGCGATCTGGTAATATCTATCAACACCACCCATCATCAGAAGCTGTTTGTAAAGCTGTGGACTCTGTGGCAATGCGAAAAAATGGCCTTGCTCGATGCGACTTGGTACGAGATAGTCCCGGGCTCCTTCGGGTGTGCTCTTCATCAAGATAGGAGTTTCGACTTCGATAAATCGATTGTCGTTAAAATAATTTCGGACAGAATGAGCGATGGCTGAACGCTGCCTCAGATTTCGCAACACCGGTCCTCGGCGGATATCCAGGTATCGGTACTTAAGTCGAGTCAACTCTGTGGCGTCCACTTCATCCTCAAAGACAAAAGGAAGTGGCTCTGTTTTACTAAATATCTCAACTGTATTGACTTCGATTTCGATACTGCCTGTGTCCAGGTTGGGGTTGGACTTGCTCCCGCGTTCTTCTTTCGAGACAACCTCTCCTTGAATGGCAATACAGGCACCAAGACGAATGGTTGTACCTGTGTCATACGCATCCTGAGAGTGTTCTGCATTGATGGCAACTTGTGTGACTCCTTCACGATCCATGAGATCCATAAAAATGAGTCCTCCTAGATCTCGGTAGTGCTGAACCCAGCCCATTAATGTGACTTGCTCTCCCACATCACTTATCCGAAGTTCGTTACAATGATGACTTCGACCCTGCTCCAACAATGACATCTCTGTTCTTTGCTCCTTCTTCTTGCATTTGCGAACCACGGGAATATACTCACACAGCTCTTCTCTGACAAGGGAATTTATGGAAGGCAACTGCGGTCTTCCTGTGTTAAGAGGTTCATTCACGCATCTCTTGTATTCGACTCTTCCATATCCTTCGATTCTCTGTGGAGACAGGGCATGTCCTCCTATCTCCATGACTATTTCGATAACGAGAACAACGATGGTGACAAGAACAACGATGGTGGCTCTTTGTTCCTTTTTTAAAACATTGACAACGGCTGCTCTTCTATGTAGAAAAATGTATCGAATATGTATCGAATCGCTTTTTATTGCCGTGACATGGGGCATCTAGAGAGGCTCTAATCCATGATTGTTGAAGTCAAAGTTCCTGCTGTTGGTGAATCTGTTGTTGGTGGTGAAATTCTTGCCTGGTTTAAGACAGAAGGTGAGTCTGTCGAGGTTGGTGACAATCTCTTTGAACTTGAAACAGACAAAATTACTCTAACAGTCCCTTCCGAACATGCAGGGAGCTTGAGCATTAAGGCTCAGGTTGGAGATGAAGTCTCTGTTGGACAAGTTGTTGCGTTGATTAATACGGATGGTGCAGCTTCTTCTGTTCAAACCGGACAAATCACAGCTCCTGCTGCCGCACAAGCCATTACTCCTATTCAAACCACAGCTCCTGCTGCCGCACAAGCCATTACTCCTATTCAAACCACACAAGCCGAAACTCCTGCTGCCGCACAAACCACAACTTTGACTGCTTCAAATACAGAAGCTGATAACGGCAAGAGTTCAGAGCCTGCACCTGTATCGCTGGTTGGCTCCTCTGCCCGGTCCAACGAACTCCCCGATGGTTCCGTTCATCCTTCTGCTCGTTTTTTGGCTGAACAAACTGGTACAGAGCTTTCCCAAGTCTCTGGTTCTGGAAAGGGAGGGCGTATCTTAAAAGAAGATGTGATCGCTGCAATCAAAAATCCTCCTTTAGCACCTGCACCAGTTCCTGTCTCACCGGTAATTCCTCGGATTTCGGTAGAAGCTTCTGAACGACAAACTCGTAAGAAAATGAGTCCTATTCGGCGTCGTATTGCAGAACGTTTGGTTCAAGCACAACAAACTGCAGCTATTTTAACCACCTTCAACGAAGTTGATATGTCTGGAGTGATGGCCTTACGAAAGCAGTACCAAGAGCAGTTTGTAAAAAAACACGGTATCAAATTGGGGTTTATGTCCTTC
>JALTMC010000522.1 GCA_027005175.1 Myxococcales bacterium | reverse complement strand
GATCCAGCTTGTGAACCGGATGTTATCGCAATCCTGGGAACTTCTGCTGCCCTCTCGATATCTGACATCCCCTGGGATGGACCCATTTCTGGTATCCGTGTTGTTCGAGTGAATGGTGAGTTTATCGCCAACCCGACCCTCAAGCAGACGGAAGCTTCGGATCTCAACATCATGTTGGCCGCTTCTCGCGATGCGATTGTCATGGTGGAAGGGGAAGCCCAAGAGATCCCCGAGGATGTTATCCTCGATGCACTGGCCTTTGGCCAAGAAGCCATCAAGCCACTGCTTGACCTGCAAGAAAGCATTGTCGGGAAAATCGGCAAAGTTAAACGTGAGTTCGTACCACCCGAGTTTGACGCTGGTATTATGAAAGACGTAAAAAAACGCTTTTTAAAACCAGTATCTGAAGTCTACAGCATCAAAGAGAAGCTGCCTCGCTATGCAGCACTTGATGAGCTGAAGACAGAAGTTCACGATTACTACAAAGAAAAGCTTGGCGAAGAGTACGATGAAAAGAAAGCTGATATCAGCCAGGCTCTCGATCAGGTAAAACGTGACTTTGTGCGCGGTCGGATTGTCGACAAAAACCTGCGTATTGATGGACGCGACCTGACCACCGTTCGCGACATCAATATCGATCTCGGCTGGCTACCGCGTGTTCATGGTTCTGCCTTGTTCACACGTGGTGAGACACAAGCCAATGTGACCGTAACATTGGGCACATCGAGAGATGAGCAAAGAGTCGAAACTCTCAATGGCACCGAGTACAAGAACTTTATGCTTCACTACAACTTCCCCCCGTACAGCGTGGGAGAAGCCCGTCCGCTTCGTGGACCGGGGCGTCGTGAGATTGGTCATGGAAACCTCGCTGGACGCTCTGTCGAACAGATCATCCCTGATCGTGAGAACTTTCCTTATACCATTCGCATCGTGTCTGATACCACAGAGTCCAATGGTTCTTCCTCCATGGCTGCAGTGTGTGGTTCCTCTCTTGCATTGATGCAAGCAGGTATCCCCGTCAAACGCGCCATCGCTGGTGTGGCCATGGGATTGATTGAGGAGAAAGGCAAAACAGCCGTTCTTACCGACATTCTAGGGGATGAAGACCACCTCGGTGATATGGACTTCAAAGTAACAGGTACTCGCGAGGGTGTCTGCGCTGTCCAGATGGACATCAAGATCTCTGGATTAACCCGAGAGGTGATGGACAAAGCATTGCAGCAAGCTTTTGAAGCGCGTATGCACATTTTGGATGAGATGGACAAAGCCATCAAGATCCCTGCTCCAGAGATGTCTGCTCATGCACCACGTATTATCATCATCTACATCAACCCCGATCGTATTCGTACTTTGATTGGCCCTGGTGGAAAAACAATCCGTGGTATTCAAGAGCAACTGGATGTACAAGTGAGTGTTGATGATACCGGCCAGGTAACCATCGCCTCCCCTGACGAAGCCGCTTGTCAAAAGGCCATCGATATGGTCAAGCAGATGACTCGTGAAGTCACACCCGGTGAGATCTATCTCGGTGTTGTTAAGGGTATTAAAGAGTTCGGTGCCTTCGTAGAGATCCTCCCCGGACAAGAAGGCCTCTTGCACGTTACCCAAATTCATAGCGAGTACATCGAGCAGGTCACGGACATCTTGCGCGAGGGTGATGAGGTCCTTGTCAAGGTGTTGGACATCGACTCCCATGGCAAGATCCGACTCAGCCGCAAAGCGGCGATCGAAGATCAAACCAAGAAGGCTATGAACCAAAATGGTGCGAACACCGAAGACGTAGTCCAAGCAGAGCTCTCTGCTTAAGGCAACGGAGTCGTCAACATGAACCCCCTCTCCCCTCTCTCCATTCCCATTCGCTGGGTGGGCCCTGGCGAACCTCACTTTCCCTCGTACCAAACCCAAAGCGCAGCCGGTATGGATCTCCATGCCACGTTGGAACAGCCTGTAGAGATCGCACCCTTACAACGTAAACTCATCCCCACAGGAATATCCATGGCCCTCCCCCCTGGGTACGAAGCACAAATCCGCCCCCGCAGCGGCCTATCTCTACGCCATGGACTCACCGTCCTCAACAGCCCTGGCACTATCGACGCCGACTATCGCGGTGAGATCAAAGTTATCCTGATCAACCTCGGTGACCAAAACTACACCGTACAACCCAACGAACGTATCGCACAAATGGTCGTCGCCCCTGTCTGTACCGTCACCTGGAATCCCACTCACACATTACCTCCAAGCTCCCGACAGGACAGCGGATTTGGAAGCACGGGGACTGAATAGTCCAAAGTCCAAGATAGGAACGCTTGCTTCGCATGCATGACAGAAAGCACACAATCCACGCTTTCGACTTTCGACGGGGCCGCCTCCCGCTTTCGACTATTCTGAGACTATTCCTCTAAATCATCCAGCCCGACAACGTCTTCGACATCTGTCCACTCCAATTTGATGTCACGATCAGAGAGATCGGGGAGTGCTTGAAAAAGGAAGACACCGTAACGGAGGCCATAACCACAGACAGTAATGCGATCCAGGTGATACTGACGGAGGAGGCTTTGGTATACGGGGAGTCCGTAAAGTACAAGAAGATCACGTTCGAGATCATCGAGCCTTTCCTGGGCAGTAGCACTGGAAAGGAGTGACTCGATGGTCATCTGGCTCTCTTCGTACAAGTCAATACGAGCATCGATCAAGTATTGCATCCGCTCCAAGGTAATCACTCGACCGTGCTGACGACGATTCCCACGAACCCCTGTAATATTTGTAATGGCAGAACCCATCCCAAAAGCCAAAACAGGTGGACGCTCTCGCAGCTTGGGAAAGAATTGATGGCTTTCGATTTCTTTGTTGCTGTAGTCCATCACAGCCTGATAACTGGCTCCAACAGGCCGTCGCTCGTCCGACAAAAATAGATTTTTCAGCATCACGCTGCCCAGATTCAAGCTCGCCAACCCCCAGAAATGAAAGACATTGTCGATCATTTCGCCACAAGAGATCTCAGTAGAACCTCCCCCCTGGTCGATCAACAGGATGGGTTGACCTTGTTCAATTTCATGCTGAAAGTGACAAAATGCCGAGAGTAGCGAGAGATACGCCTCTTCCTCTTCAGCTAAAATCGTCAACTTTATACCCAGAACATCCCGCAACACATCCGTCAACTGAGCCTGGTTGTTGGCCTGACGCAAAGCAGCTGTACCCACAGCGAGATACTTTTGAACACCCAGCCTTTTTCCCTCAAGCAAGAACTCACGCAACACACCAATCGTTCGCTGAAACCCTTCAATTTGAATGTTGCCGTCACTGTCGAAGTTTTCTCCCATCCGAGTCAGTTGACCAAAATTCTTTCGAAAACCCAAATCACTACTGTCACCCACCAAAAGCCGTGTTGCTCTTGTTCCGATATCAAACACTCCTACACGCATAACAAAGATCTCCTTCTTCCTTCATCCAATCCATACATACGCCGCACAAATTATCCGATTCTACCGAAATTGTGAAGATGATCCTCTGAAAATTTAAAGAGGTTCCCCCTTAAATCATCTTCACCAAGAGGACGTTATAAGAGACAACCTCCTGTTTAAAAAAAACAGAACCCACAGTAGAGGGAGAGGAAGAAAAAAGAAACCAAAATCTGTATCTTTTTCCACTGGTAGAAACTTTGTGATAGAGTATGAAAAGAGAGAGATAGTGGGGCTCATTGCCTCGCAATACAATGCTTTTTGAACCGTCAAAAGGGCCGAGAAAAACGAGACTATGACCCAACCAAAAAACAAGAAAGAAACCCCCCCCTCCTCCTCAAAGCCCTCATCTCTGTTGGATTTGGGTTCGACATTGGGCTTGGAGTTGGAATTAGACAACATACTTGACCAAGGCATCTCTGCGATAGACGCAGAGTCTTCCCTCGATCTGCTGGACTCCATCCTGTCACCTTCCCGAACAGTGACAGACTCTGGAGGCCGCTCCCTCTTAGACGCGACACAACCGATGAAAGCTGTTGAACCAAAAATGGTGCCTTCACCGTCTGTCGAGCCAGAGGCTCAACCTACCTCCGCTGTGCCTGTCGAGACAAGCCCCACAGATCCCGACTCGCCTCCCAAGCCACCGTCCCCCCACCC
>JALTMC010000521.1:8252-14827 GCA_027005175.1 Myxococcales bacterium | reverse complement strand
GAGTCAATCCCCATATGCCACACAAAAGCTGGTATTGGAGTCAATCCCCATATGCCACACAAAAGCTGGCATCGGAGTCAATCCCCATATGCCACACAAAAGCTCAATAGGTTTGGGTTTTGGAGGTGAGCTTCCCGTTGGAGTCGATAGAGTTGTAGGTCCAGCGACCGCTTTTCTTGCCGTTTTTCCAAAACCCATTTTGAATTTGAACAGAGCCACAACCGGCGGGGCGGCAGACATACCAAAAGAGCACAGCCTTACCGTGACGAAGCCCTTCTTTGTAAGTCACAACGGCCTTGTTGTGACCACTGACATACCAACTTTTCCAGCTTCCCTCTTTTTTGCCTTTGACATAAGAGCCTGCGGAAGCCTTAGAGCCATTCCACCACCATGTCTTTGCAGCACCATCCAGACGACCGTGCTTGAAATGGGATACAGACTTCACCTTGCCATTTTCAAACCACACCTTGCGCACACCATCGAGTTTCCCATGTTTGAAATGCTCGCTCCAGCGTTTCTGGCCGGTAGCATACCAGGCTTCAGAGCTACCCTGCAGGTGGCCCATGTCGTAGTGACGCTTCGCTTTAAGTTTGCCATTGGGCCAAAACCACTTCCAATCACCATAACGAAGATGGACTTGCTTGCCACCATGTTTGCAGTGGTGACCATCGATGGATTGGCAAACCTGAGCAATATATCCTGTAAAACGCAGCTTGCCATTGAAATACTTCTTCTGATGTGCCTCTTTGAACATCACTGCCCAACCACCACTAGCATGCCCTTTCGCACCGGAAGAAGAGAGCGCTGCTCCCTCCATCCCCTGAAACACACCGAAAGCACAAACCAACACAACACCCATTGTCATCCAGATTTTGTTCATCTTCAACGTCTCCATTTCAACCATTCGTTCCATCGTTCAACCGCATCCTTCGAGGGTTTCGTCTGCCAGCATATCAACCACAGCCTTGAGGTCACCGGTCTCTTCATATTTGGCCAGTTGACGATCTGCACTTGTGCCCCTCTCCAACATCACCCGGATGTATTCTACTTCTTCGCGAGAATCAAGGGGGTCCAACACATCATCAACCCAATCGAGCATCTCTTCCATGAGCTCCCGCATAGGAGCCTCACGCTCTTGCCCAAGATCAATCAGCTTGCCATCCAAACCTTCTTTAATCGATCGCCATTTGTTTTCGGCAATCAAGGTTCGACGATAGATCCGCCAAGTCTGATTCTTCTTGCGCAACTGGATCAACTTGGCGACCAGAGCTTGAATCATCCCAGCAATGGCCATCACTTCATCAACCTTGGTTGTACAATCACACACCCGAAATTCCAATGTCGGAAACTTTGGATGAGGACGAATATCCCACCAGATCTTTGTTGGTTCGTCAATACAACCTGTTCGAATTAAAGTGTTGACATACTGATCGTACTCCATCGCAGACTCAAACTGCTCTGCCACTCCTGTTCGTGGAAGGTCTTCAAAGATAATACTGCGATACGACTTAAGCCCAGTATTTCGGCCAAACCAAAAGGGAGATGACGTCGATAATGCCAGGATATGAGGCATAAAGTAGCTCATCTGGTTCATAATGTCGATCTGCAAATTGCGATCGGGTATCCCCACATGGATATGCATCCCAAAGATCAACAGACGTTGGGCTAAAATACGCATCGACCCCAACAACATATGATAACGCTCATCATTGGTGACAAGCTGATCTTTCCAGTTCGAGAAAGGGTGCGTTCCCGCAGCCACAATTCTACGACCATTCTTCTCAGCAATCCCCTGCACCAAAGAACGCAGCCTGCGTATCTCCGAACTCGCTTCCTTGATATTTGCACAAACCTTGCTTCCTACCTCAATCTGAGATTGTAGAAGCTCTGGCTTCACCTCATCTCGAAAGACCATCGCACCTTGTTCCAAAAACTCCGTGATATACGAAGTCAACTCACGAGTGGATGGATCAATAATCTGGTACTCTTCCTCGATCCCCATCGTCAAGGGCTCAATCAACATCACAAACCGCCTATCGCCATGCTGTCCTACACAAAAAACGCAGACATCCTATGCCGCCTCTACCCAAAGGTCAAGAGATAGAAAGAAATCATTGTCCAAAAGCAACGACAACTCTATTCACTCAAGACGCAACAACAAAAAACACTTGTTCAGACTCTTGAGAAACTCTACGATCCATTTATCATTCGAATCGCCTTAACGTTTCGCAAAGAACACTAACTACGTGCACCAATATCGAGCATTTTTTGGGCGTAAATACGAACGGGTTCTTCGGGGTCTTGAAGAACTTTTTTCACTAACTCACCGATCTGGTGATGGGGGAAGTGACGCAAGGCGTCTAGAGCTTGGTAGCGCATATCCATAGGATAGACAGGCTGGCGTAAGAACCGACGGCGTTCAAGTAGGATTTTACGAAGCAACAACAAAGCTTCTTCACTGCGCAAACAACCCAACAACCAAACCGCGCTATTTTTCTCCGAGCTGTCCTGGTGTTCGTTGTGAATGAGGCGTTCAAGAAACTGAAAGGCTTGAATTGTCCCGTGATCATCGAGGAGTTTGAGCATTCGCTCCTCAATATGAGGGTGGTCCATAAATTTGCGCTTCTGCATATAACGCCCGAGATACTCGCGCAACCGAGGAGTGTGACACTCCAGAGCGAGTTCGGCCCAATGGGCCCAATCGTCTTTGGAGAACTCGAAGTTTTCAGCTTGTTCAAGAGCATCAAACTTTTCGACAATATGCGCCTCCACAAAACCAGACTGTAGGCGATACATACTTTGACATAAGCCAGCATGACGGGAAGGGGGTAGAGCCTCTCCAGCGGCCCAGATCTGCTCTAAGAACAAAGCCTGCTCGACATCGTCGAGTGCTTTGCCAATATCCTGAACCAGGGCAAATAAGAGTTGTTCGCTGCGGCTGTCATTCGCCAACTCAAGAAAGAGAGTTAGATTGTAGGCTGAGGCAGCACCCATCGAAAGAATGCCACGACGAGCCTCCTCTCGAACGGCCTCCTCTTCGGCATGCAGAAACTGCTGAAAAAACATACGCCCCACACTTGGGGTTGCAGCTTTGTCGATCCATTCACTTAACCTTCGATGAACAGGTGTACCATCCTCAGATTCAGCCTTACGTTGGGCCAATGTCTCCAAGGTGGGGACCAACATACGCCAGAGCCCATCATCCAGACTTTCCTCTGTGAGCATCAGCACCGTTGTCATGCAATTATCGATTTGCGCAAGACGATCCTCCCCCTGTAGACGATGGACCAGCATCTCACCCAACTGCACTCGTTGCTCCGGTGAAACTTGTTGAATGACCTCTTTGCGCAACATCTGCTCACTTTTGGACTGCCCCAACTGAGCGATCTGCTCATCCATCAACTCAGGAATGGTAGAAGAGATGGTCTCTGCCAGCGAATGCAGCAATCCCTTTTGCAGAGAGACTCCATCCAACTGTTCTACCGCACCAAGCAGAGCACGCCCTGCCCCTGTACCCAGCCAACCGCCTTCACTCCGAACCGCAGAGACATGACCGGATGGTGTGGGCTCCACCGCCCCCATCGCAGTCGCTAAAAAGCGCGACAAGAAAAGCCCTGCGCCACCATCTCCACCCAGAAACTCTTGGAAACGTTGAGACTGAAATAACGATCCGGGTTCTATCTTGCCAAAATCAAGCTGTGACAGGTCTAGATCACTTTGGTCCAGACTCACGGGGTCCACAGTCACCCAATCAGGAGGCAAAGCATAATTCGAAGCAGACCAATGACCTCCAGAGACGATCTCCCGAATTCCTCCAACAGAAGAAGGCTGCTCTGCCACGCCACCTGTCAGCCCAGCACTTCCTTCACCCGGATTTCCCCCCATGTATCCAGGGTTCCCAGGTACAAAGCTGGAGTCTCTCCCCGTCAAACTGGGAGCCCCGCCAAAAAACCCAGGCTCTCCGTTTGCGGCTCCAAAGGAGCTACCTGGAGGGTAAAGACCACCCGAAGCTGGACCGTTTGGGGCAGCTGAAGGAGAAAAAGCTCCCTCCAAAACATAGCCTTGGACCTCAGGAAGATCTTCCACGCTAGGAGTCACCTCTCCTATCTTAAACTGGCCAGTCTGAACATTCGGATCAGGGTTTCGACTGGACTCCAAGAGTGCTGCAACGCTGGAATTACCTGGCACACGCTGAATCTTTGTCTTCTCTTCACTTCGCAAAGACTCATAGGGATGGTCCGTAGGTCCCACTGGGTTGGTATCGTAAAGTCCAGGGACAACCGGGGAGCCAAAATGACTTCCGACACCGCCTTGCTCAACACCATACTGCCCTTGAGAAACAGGAGCCCCGTAGTAACTCTCACCTGGACCAGGAGGAGCCCCGTAGTAACTCTCACCTGGACCAGGAGGAGCCCCGTAGTAACTCTCACCTGGACCAGGAGGAGCCCCGTAGTAACTCTCACCTGGACCAGGAGGAGCCCCGTAGTGACTCTCACCTGGACCGGAAGAAGTTCCATAGTAGCCGTCACCTGGACCGGAAGGAGCCCCGTAGTGACTCTCACCTGGACCCATGGGATCGCCATCATAGGGCTCAGGAGCTGTGGGTAAGTCATCAAAAGGAAGCTCACTTCCTTGACGGGCGGGGTGATATGCCGCAGGTTGACGAAGCCCTGGTGGCAGCCCTGTATCTGGTGAAGAAGGGGGACCTTGCTGCAAGTTGTGCACAGAGTATCCTGGAGGGGCATGACCTGGCGCATGGGGATGTGAGGCCGTTCCATGCTCGGAGCGAAGCGGATGCCCTGGACCTCTGGGAGCACTCCCACTCAGAGGTTCATCGTAAGAGTATATATTGTTGGAATGATTGCCTGGATAAGCGTGGCCCCCTGGAGGAGTGCCACCCGGCAAGAAAGCTGTTGAGGGAGGAGGATGCCCCTGTCGAGGAGGGTATATCATACCCGAAGAATCGGAGGGTTCCCCCCCAGAGCTAGTGATGTTCTGCTGGATCACCTGTTGGGCTTGAACAACTTGCCCCCCCACCTGCTGTACCACTTGCTGGGCCTGAACCACACCACCTGCCTGCATCACACCAGACATGCTACCTTGGGAGGTCCCAAACGAACCACTTTGTCCACCACCTGGAGAGTCGACCAGTTGGATCGGAGAAGAGGAAGAGCGTCCAGGTGCCCTTTGAGCATTGGGGCCGACCTGAGAAATCAATTCGGCCAGCTCTTGCTTCGAGATCGCGATAGGAGGCTGATGTCCTCCATGATAGGCGGACTCCAGCTCAACGCTGTCGACGAGGTCCATGTTCAGACGTACATGATACGAACGATATTGTTGTACCCAATCCGACGACTCGTCTTCCTCTTCCTCGTTGATCGAGTGCAGACTCTGAATCAACTCACCCAGCTCACCGTGCTCAACATCAGGCCAGATTACGATGTTCTTAACACCTCGCAACCCCATATACGAGGCAGTCTTTATGGCATGCTCTCTCTCGGGAACATCACGCAACAATCGAGTGTTGTTTACAGATAAACTTTGGTCACATCGAATCACCAGAAGAGGGTTGTTTCCAAAGAGCTTTACCAGATGACTATGAAGATCTTGGGTGCGCTTAACAATCAGAGAGTGGCCCGGTGGATACAATCCATAGCTTAGAATCGAAGCGTGCAATCGTCGAACGAACAGTTGTACGTCTTCCTGCGACATCGATGGCAATCGGTCCGTCAGAATCACGTCTCTCTCACCTAGGCGCTGGATTGGCATAGCCAGAACTCCTATTGTCTCTGCGGTGTTGCGTTTACTCGCAACACAAACCGCATTCGACGGTCATGTCGTGCCGACCAGGATCCCACAGACATCTCATAACCTCGTTTCTCAATCACAAAATTGAGTGATTGTCCAACATCGCGACGGATGGTTAACGGTGTTCTTCCAAGAAGCTTTCCTTGTTCTATAATACGGGCAAGTGACGGTATGGATTCAACAGTAAGGTAATAGTGTTTCGATTTCAAACCCACTGCGGAATTTTTGGCTGAGGAGGCAGTCTCACTGGACCATTTGTAATTGGGCTCTGTCTGCTCAGAACGGTGCTGTCTCCATTGTATGCCCCACAATGAAGCACCTATCAATAAAAAACCCACGAAAAATCCGCCAAGGAGACGAAAAGCAACCCATCGCCAGGAGAGATCATCGGTTTTCTTTTGACCAGCAGCCCCCTTCCGAGATGTACCAGAAGCCTCCTGCAAAGAGTCTGATCGTGAATGGAGAGGATGTTGAACGTCATCATTTCTCCGTGGTGGTGTCGAAGGTTTTGGAATCGGTCCATGAAGCCAGCGACGACTCGGTGGTGTATACTCTCGACCTGGAGGCCGACGGAGTTTGATGTAGGTTGAATCATAATCCCGATCGAGCTTCTCTGCCGCCAGTTGGGCGACTGACTCGCGGAACTCCTCACTGGTTTCTTCACTTCCAAGCAACATCGTTGGAAGTTGCTGCTCTAGCCAACCCTCACTCGTTTGGGAGTGATTCCTGGCTTGGGCATGCTCAAGAAGCTCTCGTGAGGATATCGA
>JALTMC010000521.1:1236-8242 GCA_027005175.1 Myxococcales bacterium | reverse complement strand
GGTGTATTTTGTACTCTTCCCCAAGTTTGTTGGGGAGCCGGTGCAGCCACAACGAGTTCCTTACCATTAAATTGAAACGTTTCTCCTGCAAATAGAAACGTCTCACCTTGCCCAACTCCACAGTCTTGCTCTCTCAGATTTTGAAGATCCAAGGCTACTGTTTCAATGGCAGCCCCCCCTTCATGCTGTACGACCATCTTCTCATCTCCGTCATTTCGGAGGAAATTACGGATGATGGGATCTTGCACGATCGCCTTGCGAAATTCATTTGAAAATTCTTTGGCTGTGGGGATTCGGTTGTGAACTTGCTTGTCCATACAACGCACCAAGAGCTTCTCCAGATAGGTGTTTGCCAAACCAGGTCGGATGACAGAGATCAAAGGTGTGGGCTGCACCATAACTCGATTCAGGGTGTCAATCAGCCCATCTCCTTTAAAAGCCAAAACCCCCGTTAACATCCGATACACCATACTCGCCAAAGCATAGATATCAGTGGCTGGAGTGATCTCATCACTGCGAGAGAGGATCTGCTCGGGTGGCATATATGCAGGTGTCCCAAACGACTTCCCTGCACGGGTAAGCTCATGTTGTCCACTGGGGTCAGAGAGACGAGCGATACCAAAATCGAGTAATTTTACCTGTTCACGATCCTCCTGATCCTTGACCAAAAAGACATTACCTGGCTTCAGATCACGATGAACCACACTGTTGTAGTGAGCCACATCCAAGGCATCACATATCTGATACACGATCGGGGCAATACGCAGCAGGGGAAGAACAGGTTGACGAACAAGCAGAGTGTTGAGCCCCTCTCCGTGAAGAAGCTCCATCACGAGATAGAAGCCCAGTTGTTCATCCCATCCATAATCGAGAACATGAACAATATTTTGGTGTTGGAGTTGGAAGGCAACCACTGCTTCGCGGCGCAACCGCTCCACCATGACCCAGTCCTGGCTCATCGAAGGGTGGAGAACTTTGAGAGCATACGAAACCTGAAGATGAATGTGACGGGCCTCATACACAATGCCCATCCCGCCCTGTCCAATACGACGGAGCAGCTGGTATACCCCAAGCTCACATCCAACGAGGGGATCATGAGTGTCAACCTTCACCACTGCACCACAATAGGGGCATCGTTCAAAAGACCCACCCACGTTACTTTGGCACGACCAACAAATCATCCGCACCTCACAGAATCATCCGCACCTCACAGGCCGTTGTCAGGAGAAGCCGTTGTCAGAAGAACTATTTTTTTGAGAGACGGCCCCTTGCGAAGTATACTTCCAATCCAGAAGAACAACAAGTTCAACGCCCACTTCCTCCCCATCCGCACAAAAACCAAAATCGCTTCATCCGCACAAAAACCAAAAGCGCTTCATCCACGCAAAAACCAGAAGCGACAAGCGACCCCGAAAGACTCATGGGCATGAATCATCCGGAGCCAATCTATCCTTTGGGGAGTCTTGCCATTCCTTCCAACAACCGCTATGCTGCCCCGGTTTTACAGGAATATAAGTCTGATGGTTCAGAAAGAGTTGAGTAGAGAGGTTAAGCTGTAATGTTCCCCAGTGAGATCGAAGTCCCCCAGCAATCCATCACGCGAAACCTTTTGCGTGGAAGCGTCTTATGGTTGGCCGTGGGATTGGTCAGTGGCCTGCTATTGGCGCTGGTAAAGCGATACCCCACATTGTTGCAAGAGTGTGGCTTCTTTCCGGCAGGTCGTGTCCAGCTTTACCACGGTGGCCTGCTGCTTTTTGGATGGGCCTTTCCCATGCTTTTTGGCCTTTGGACGATGCGTTTGCGCCAAATGCGCAAGGAGCCCCTGCGCTTTATCCCTCTCTGGGAAGGTGCAACCCAGGTGTGGTATGCTGCTCTACTTTGGGGCGTCGCCTCTGCTTTCTTTGGACAACACAGCACATGGCCCACCTGGATCTGGATGCCCGTCATTTACGGCTCACTGTTTTTTGCAGGTCTCCTCTTTCTGGTGGCTGTGATCGCCAACAAACCCAAACAAACAACCCCCCATGAACTGCTCAGTTTTCAATGTCTGGTGGTGGGCTTGGGTGCCTTGTTGCTCTTGCTCCTTATGTTCCTGCTGTCGCCCACGTTCTTGCGTACCCGATTGCCCGCTTTGACCCACACGCTGATCGCGTTGGGTCTTTTGCTTCCTTTGCTCGGCCTCGTGCTTCCCACAGCCCAACAAGAAAACTACACCACCGCCCTGTCTCCACTTCCCGTGAACCTATTCTTCTGGGTCTCACTCTTCTTGTTTCCCCTCTCCTCATCGGTGCTCTCCGCCCAGATGGGAGGAGCTTTGCTGTGGGGTATCTTCCAAATTGCTCTGTTGGTTTTCACCCTTCTCTTGCTGAGCCCACTCACCCAAGCCTGGAAACTCTCCAACGCTGTGCATCACCCCTTCTGGCGAGCGGGTGCCCTTTGCTTGTTGCTCGCTGCGATCGAAGGGACCTCCTTTGGTGTACTTCGTGTCCTCGGCAATAACCCTAGCCCCATGTGGTATAGCAACCACAGTCATATCCTGCTGGCTGGTTGTATCCTCTTGTGGCTTCAGGGAAGCACCTACCAACTGTTCGCCTCCAACAATGTGTTGCCTGTCAATCTTCATCGTCAGAGCCGCTGGATCATACTTGGTCTTTTAATGATGCTCTTTGGTGGCTGGCTCGAAGCCAGCCTACACCTTCACCTCGATCAACTTGCGCTCTCACGAGGAATCCTATTTCCCTCTGGTGCTCGGACGTTACGCCTCGTCGGCGGGCTGATCATGATTGTCCCCCTCCTCCAATTTATCTCACACTTATGGAACCTGACCGAAAAAAGTCAGAAAATCTGACCTCACCTGTACGACACCTCAGCACGATTCCGTACATCTCCCCCCTCAAGCGAAGAGAGCATCAATCGCCTAATACAATGGAATGCTTGACCTTTTCGACATCCCACCGCAGTCATCTTTCACTCCCTCCCGAAAAAGTTCCGTTTTAAAGAATTCCTCTGCAGAAAAATTGATATCCCTGTGATCTCGGCTACTATGGCAAGGAAGTTAAGTGGCTTTATCCCTTAATGTTTTTTTCCGAAGGTGCGAGACTTTGACAGAGGTGCATGAAGAATGATGGTGCTCTCCGATCCACAACAAACACTCTGGTCAACCTATGTGTACTATGTCGTGAATGTATGCACATGTGGCCACAGCTACTATTACCCATCACGGCGTCAGATCCGTATTGATGAGTTGACCCCTCAGCGGCTTCAGTCCGAAATCGATGAGATACCTCGTCGCATGGAGACCAACTGCGGACAATGTGGTCGGCACGCCATGCCAGAAGATGCCCGCCGCGCGGTTTTAGGCATTGGAATGCCCGATCGCTCCGGTTGCATCCTCTGTGACTTTACCATCGAATACGGTGTTGTTCGAAACACAAGATACCGATTTGATGCCACACCTGATCCGATCCAGTTTTTCCGAGAGCATCCGGACTACTTCCGAACCAAGCCACCCGATACCTCCCCCAATGAGTTGGATGACCAGACTTGTCTCCTCGAACTCGGTCGTGTCTTGAATGTGCGCTCAACGTGGGACCACGTCCTCCGCGACGCCCTCGATCACGGCGCGGCCTTCTTACAAATCCAACAGGGAACCTATCTGTTTGCCACCACCTCCAACGAAGCACATGAGGTGGAGTGCCAGATGAAAGAGCTTGCGGATGAGAGCTTCTGGTATCACTTCCAACGCGAAACGATCCCTCGACGTCGGCTCATGGGGATCGAGCGATGGAGCCCAGAGCAACGTAAGAAAGCCAACCTGGACACAGGCACTTATACCGATTGGCTAGCCCCCGAACTGGTAGAAGCTCTTCAACAAGGCAAAGTCCAGGCCATGGTATACTCGATCGACTCGATCGCGCTCCAATATGTGGGAGAAGCTGCTGGATACTACCAGGTAGAAGTGGATGAGCTTATGCACTCCAGTGGCTCAACGCCTGAATGGTGGATTCGCAACGGTAGCGGCATTACCCGCCCCTGCCCTCCTCTTGAGTTGATGCAACTCGATGCGATCTACCGCGGTATGCTGCTCAGCGACTCCATCTGGATGAACTTCAAGCACCTCTCACAGTCACTGACGCATGAGACCGATGTGTTTCATCAATTGAACAATCATCTGCCTCCAGGGTTTACAACAGAATGGTCTGACCCAGGAAAGCTAATGGTTTGCCGTGGCGACCACCCACTTGAGCTACTCACCTTTGCTCATATCGCAGACCAGATCGATCCCCATGATGAAGAGGCCCTCAGCCGACTCGTCAGTTGGCTTGTCTCCGAGAAAAGCTGCGAATGTCATCGCTATGTGGGCAAGCGCCTTATGTCGAAAGCTCGCTTTCAAGAATGCTCCTCGGAGATGCTTCAAGACCCCGACGCTTTCCTCTATCGCGAACACGGTGATGAGCTTATCGAGATCTACACAGACGAGTGCAAACACCATGTCATTTATGGTGTTCGACGAGCCAATGGCGATGTTCAAGAAGCAGAAAACCTGTTCCAACGCAATCTCAACGAACAACGCTTTGAACTCCGCTATACCACACGACGCAGCTTCCTTCGCGGTGTCCAAATGGTCGCACTGGTCGGACGTGACGCCGCCTCCATCGCAACACACCCCGCTCTTCTACGCGGTGCTCTGGAGGAACTGAGTGTGCGATTCGGCAATCGCATCCGATTGTTCGCCCCCTTCAATGGCATCCTCGCCATCGCACCACCAAGTGTCGATGACGACAAACTCGAAAAGTTTGCCTATGAAGTGGCACGCGAGCTACCCGAACACCCCGAACTGAAGTCAGACCACCTCGGCTATCACGCCCTCCTCGAAGTCGCAGAAGAACCCCTTGGTGCCTTCCAGATGGAACAATTTTCCTCCCAAGTCTCTTAAGCCACCGCCCAAAAATAACCTATACCGTTTGCATCTCCGCTTCATCCACCCTGGCTGCGTTACACCTCCTCGGAATAGCAAGCTATTCTCTCGTCGGAGAGCCTTGCCAGGGCGGCGAATCGAAGCGCAAATCAACGACTTTCTTTTTGGACAGACCCTAAGAAAGACCTGGAACTCACGACTCTCCTTGCTACCCCTCCCACAACACGATATAACATTCGGGTCTCCTAGATTCATATGTACATTGGCATGACGTATTCACAAACGAAGGAAACCTGGATGAAAACAAAGATAGGATGGTTGCTCCATAGATCTCTACCTGTTTTGACAGCAACAGCACTGGTATTTGGCTCAGGCGTATCGACAGTCGAAAGTGCTCCCACAGCGCGCAAGCCTGTGAACGCCAAACCCAGATCGGCCGACAAAACAGCCGTGAAAAAGAGTGCCAACGCAAAGCCGACAAAACGCTCCAAGCCCAGGCTCACAGCAGCACAACGTTTGCAGAAACGCGAAAAGCAGCAACGTCAATACCTCGATATCATGCAGAAGGAGCTGAAGCGCAATCTCAAGCAGCTCAAGAAGATGCCTCGCCCCAAGGTCTACAGTACACGGTACCGAATGCGGATCAGTCGTGGTATTATCATTCGGGCATCGGATGGCGAGATCCTTTCCACCAAAGATACACGCAAGTCACCACTTCGCATGGTGGATGTTCGAATCCGCGTGGGTGATCATAAATTCGATCAAACGGGAAAAGACGGTTATGACTGGCGCGTCTACCAAACGCTACTTCCCGGTTCACGTTACTGCCCCAAAGAGCTTACACCACTCACCCTACGCTCCATGCTCTGGAAACAAACGGACTGGAAGTACCGTGTAGCCACAGGCCAATACTGGCGCAAACGTTATGTTCGCAGCACAAAACCCAAGATCTATGACAAGGCGGGAGATTTCAGCAAAGAACCTGCAACGGTATACCAAGCTCCCCTTCAACCAGAGATCGCACTGGATAAAAAGAAGTGGAAAGGCATTTTACGTCGAGTGAGTCGTATCAGTAGCAAAGCGATCCATATTATTCGCTCCGGTGCTACTCTTCGAGTATGGGAAGAGATCACCTTGGGTGTGGGTCAGGATGGCTCCCGAGTCAGACTTCGCAATTGGGGCTACAACTGGTCGATCGCTATGAGCTATCTTGGAAAAAGCAAAGAGCTTGTTCGAGCCAGCGACTCGGGATATGTTCGCCATGCCAAAAACTTGCCCACCGAAGCACAGTTAAAAGAGAAATTCCGCACATTGTGGAAAAAGCTGAAGGCTCGAACAGAAAGCCCTGAAGGTGAACCCGACAGCGGTCCCGCCATAGTAGATCCTGCCTTAGCGGGTGCTATTTTTTACGACATCCTCATGGTTCGCCTGGAAGCCAACCGCTTCCTCAACCGACTGAACCCTCGTATCTTTGCCAACAAGATGGGAAAGCAGATCATCCCAACATTCCTCACCATCATCGACAACCCCTTGTTACTCACCTATGGCAAAACAACACTTAGCAGTAGCTACCTTTTTGATGATGAGTGGGTCCCTGCCCGCAGACTGGTCATGGTAAAAGATGGTGTGTTGAAGAATTTCTACCTCTCTCGCAAACCATACAAAAAATACAATCGCTCCAACGGCCATGGACGCAACGCATTCGGCCGCCCTCCGTTTAGTCGCCCCGGTATCACCGTGGTGAAAAGCAAAAAAGAGTTGGTAGCCAAAGCATTGAAAGCACATCTGATTGCGGAAGCCAAACGACAAGGCAAGCAATACGGCTATATCCTCAAAAAATTCTCGGGTTACAGCAATGTCCGCAATGCGATTTACACGGTGACACCCGAAGAAGTCTTTCGTGTCAATGTCAAGACAGGTAAGACAACACTGGTCAAAGGACTTCAAGTACGAACCGCAGCTCTTCAAGTCATTCGCGGCATCATTGCCACAGGAAAAGACTATAAGGTATTCAACGGTAGCGACAGTGAGAACTCAGGATCCGTCCAAATCACAACCATCTCACCCAGCTTGTTGATCAAACGATTG